>QKGK01000468.1 GCA_003250455.1 Chloroflexota bacterium
ACATCTGCAGCCAGATGGGTCATCACATCCACCGGGTTGGAAGCAATTAACAAGATGCTGTCGGGGGCATGTTCCAGTACCGCGGGGATCACACTCCGGAAAACCTGCTGGTTCCTTTTCAGCAGGTCCAGACGGGTTTCTCCCGGCTTTTGGCCGACCCCGGCACAGATGACCACAACTTTGGCATTTTTCAGATCTGCATATTCCCCTGCGTGGATGTTCAGCGGATTGGCGAAAGGGACAGCATGGAGAATATCCTGCGCTTCTGCTTCAGCGCGTTTTTTGTTCAAGTCTACCAGGACAATTTCGCGACCCACCCCCCGCATCACCATCGCATACGCGGCGGTTGACCCCACCAATCCCGTACCAACAATTCCAACCTTCATTTTTTACTCCTAACCAAATATCCGGGGTAAGTCCGCCTGAACCAGGGTTTAACCTCACCCTGTACCAAACTGGCGGTCTCCTGCATCGCCCAGACCCGGGACAATATAACCGATCTCGTTCAGGTGGCTGTCTATCGAAGCCAGGTGAATGGGCACTTCGGGGTGGTGCTTGTGCAGGTTTTCTACGCCCTCGGGTGCGCCGAGCAGACCGATGAATTTGATCCGGTTGACACCCCAGCGTTTCAGGATGTCCACGGTCGCGACCGCTGACCCGCCGGTGGCCAGCATGGGATCCAGTACCAGGCACACCTGCACTGTGGGGGCTACGGGGAGCTTGTTGTAATATTCCACCGGCTGGAGCGTGTCCTCGTCCCGGTAGAGGCCAATGTGCCAAACTTCGGCATTGGGCATCAGCCCCCAAACACCTTCCACCATGCCCAACCCGGCCCGCAGGATGGGCACCAGGCCAATTTTATCTTTCAGCTGAACACCTGTTGTTTCGCCCATGGGGGTAATCACTTCATAGGGATGGGTGCTGAGGTCCTGGGTAGCTTCATAGGTCATCAGGGCAGCAATCTCACGCACAAGTTCACGGAATTTTTTCGGATTGGTGTCCACATTCCGCAGTTTGGTGAGTTTGTGTGCGACAAGAGGATGGCTGGAAACGAAAACATTCTGCATGGGATTCTCCTGATAGGGGCTGGATGATATTGATCGTGATTGAATAAACTCGTTTCAAATTATATCCCATGCTGTGGGATTTGCTGAAATTTTCTTCTGTAGGGTTCCAAAAATGGGCTGGAATCCGCAGAAGGCGATGGTCTGCATGGTTTCTAGCACAAATGTGCAGCCTTGTTGTATAATTTGCCTATGACTGAATCTGGAGACCGTTTGGTAAACCCCGACCGCCAGGATGAAGACCAGACTGAACTTTCCCTGCGCCCGCAGCAGCTTCGAGAGCTGATCGGGCAGGAAAAGATCAAAGAAAACCTGGCTATTTTGATCGAAGCGGCCCAACATCGCGCTGAACCTTTGGACCATGTGTTGTTTTACGGCCCGCCCGGGTTGGGCAAAACGACCCTGGCGCATATTCTGGCCAATGAGATGGGGGTCAACATCAAGGTGACGGCCGGGCCGGCAATCGAACGCCAGGGAGACCTGGCGGCGATCCTTTCCAACCTGCGGGAAGGGGATGTGCTGTTTGTGGACGAGATCCACCGGCTGGGGCGCGCGGTGGAAGAAGTGCTTTACCCGGCGATGGAAGACTTCGCCCTGGATATTGTGATCGGCAAAGGCCCGGCAGCCCGGTCTGTGCGGCTGAAACTGCCGCGTTTTACCGTGATCGGGGCGACTACCCGCCTGGCGTTGGTCACTGCGCCGTTACGGGCGCGTTTTGGCGCGGTCTACCGGCTGCATTTTTATTCACAGGAAGCGATGGAAGCCATCGTCGTACGGGCATCCAGACAGTTGAATGTGCGCGCTGAGGAAGACGGCATCCGGGAGATTGCCCGCCGGGCACGCGGTACGCCCCGGGTGGCGCTGCGCCTGCTGAGGCGGGTGCGCGACTTTGCCCAGGTGCGCGCGGACGGCGTGATCACCAGTGAAGTGGCCGACCAGGCCCTCAACCTGATGGACGTGGACCCGTTGGGACTGGATGACATGGACCGCCGGGTGCTGCGGGCGATCATTGAAAAGTATAACTGCGGCCCGGTAGGGTTGAATACGATTGCCGCCTCTGTCCATGAGGAGCAGGATACGATCCAGGAAGTGGTCGAGCCTTATCTGCTCCAACTGGGCTTCCTGGAACGCACTTCCCAGGGACGCATGGCAACCCAGTTGGCTTGTGAGCATTTAGGGCTGCCTTATCCGGATAACCAACCTCCCCGACTTTTTTAATCGATGAATATGAACGCAATTGGCAAACTGGTCGCCTTGCTGGGTTTAATTTTGCTGCTGGTGGGCGGGCTGATCCTGCTGCTGGATAAGGTGGGCGTCCGCCTGGGGCAGCTTCCGGGAGACATTCGTATCGAAACGGAGTCCTTGCGCTGCGCGTTTCCCCTGGTAAGCTCCATCCTGGTTTCCCTGATCCTGACAATTGTGGTCAATGTGATCCTGCGCATATTGAACAAGTAAGCTAATGAAACTTTCTGAATTTGATTACAACCTGCCGCAAGAGCGGATTGCACAGACCCCGGTGGAACCGCGCGATGCTTCGCGTTTATTGGTATTGGACCGCCAGACTGGGGAAATCACCCACACGCATTTTTACGAGATTGGCCGGTTTTTGCAGCCGGGCGACCTGCTGGTGGTCAACCGCACCCGGGTGATGCCGGCGCGCATCTATGCCCAAAAGGTGCCTACCGGCGGAAAAGTGGAAATCCTGCTGCTCAACCGCCTGGACGGTGACCTGTGGGAGGCAATGGTGGGCGGCAAGCGGGTCAAAGTGGGCACCAGACTATCCATCCAGGGGGTTGTGGAGGCTGAGGTGGAGAAAGTGCTGGATGGGCCGCGCCGCTTGCTGCGCTTTTCCCAGCCGGTAGATGACCTGTTGGAGCAGATCGGGCAGATGCCACTGCCCCCGTATATCCACGAAAAACTGCAGGACCCTGCCCGCTATCAGACTGTTTATGCCGACCAGACCGGCTCGGCCGCGGCACCGACTGCCGGGCTGCACTTTACGCCCAAGCTGCTCGCCACCCTGGAGCAGGCGGGGATTGGTCTGGCTGAAGTGACCCTGCATGTCGGCCTGGACACTTTTGCCCCCGTCACAGAGGATGAAGTCACTGAACACCACATCCACACGGAATGGTGCCAGCTTACTGCAGACACAGCCGGGCAGATCAACCGCACCCGGGCAGCGGGAGGGCGGGTGGTTGCCGTGGGGACCACCAGCGTGCGCACCCTGGAAACCGCCGCGCTGCATTCGCCGGTGGGTGGGCCTATCTCACCGATAGAAGGCAATACCAACCTGTACATTTTGCCGGGGTTCAGGTTCCAGGCAGTGGACGCCATGGTGACCAATTTTCATCTCCCCAAATCTACCCTGCTGATGCTGGTCAGCGCGTTTGCAGGGCGGGAAACGATCCTGCAGGCATACCAGACGGCCATTGAAGAGCAATACCGGTTTTATTCCTTTGGGGACGCGATGCTGATCTTGTAATTGTTATTCTGGGGGGTAAATGAGCCTGGAGATGAGGCCTAACAAAGGCATTTGGTTTTATCTTAAGAATTGTGCAACCTGGATAAAGGTATCAACGATCGCGGGGTCAAACTGTGTCCCGGCGCAGCGGAGGAGTTCCTCGATTGCTTCTTCATGGGTGCGCCCCTTGCGGTAAACGCGCTCATCCGTGATGGCGATGTACGCATCCACCACAGCCAGGATGCGGGCAGAGATGGGAATCTGCTCTCCGGCCAGTCCGTCCGGGTAGCCGGTTCCGTCGTATTTTTCCTGGTGGGCCCGGATGATCGGGACAACCGGGGCGAGCTTTTTCACCGGGGCGATGATGGCAGCCCCCAGTGCAGGATGTTTTTTGATGATCTCGAATTCATCGGTGGTCAAATTGCCCGGTTTACGCAGAATCTCATCCGGGATGCCGATTTTCCCAATGTCGTGCAGTAAAGCGCCCCAGCGCAGGTTCTCCAAATCGGTATTGCTGATTCCGATCGCTTCGCCAGTTTCCTGTGCCAGGATGGCGATCCGCTGGCTGTGGTCGTGGGTGTAGGTGTCGCGGATATCCACAGTATTGGCCAGCGCGATGATCGTCTGGATGTAGGCATCTTCAAGCTCTTCGTATAGTCGGGCATTTTCCAGGGCGACAGCGGCCTGGTTTGCCAGCATCTGGGCCATGAAGATTTCCTGGTTCTGGTAGTCGCGCTGCTGGTCATGGTCTTCCAACTGCACACAGCCAATCGCCCGCTCCTGGACGATCAGCGGAATGATCATCAGGGATTGAATATCCTTTTGGCTCATTTCAGTGCGCAAACCGGGGGAAAGTTTCCCGTCTGACAAAGTGATTTTAACGACCTGATGATCTTCCAGGACGGTCTTAAATTCAGGCAGGCTGGAAATGTCTTTATCTTCTTTGGTCATACTGGCAGCATTCGACAAGCTCGGGCTGTATGTCACCATGGTGTGAATTGTTGACCGGTCTGCATCCCACGAACAGATTGAGCAGCTATCGGCATTGAGCAGTTCGATCATTTGCTCGGCTACCACGGTCAATACCTGGTTGATCTGGAGGTTTGAGGAAATAGTGGTGGAAGCGGTGGTCAGGGCGGTCAGCTCGCGGGAACGTTTTTTTTCTATTGCCAGCAGCTGTTCTCTTTCGGTTTCGTTTTCTTTGCGTTCCGTAATGTCATGGATGGTCACGACCACGCCGATGACCTCACCGGTCTCTGTTTTCAATGGGGAGTAGGTCAGTTCTATCCAATTCTGGCGGGGAGACTCGGGGAAGGAAATAGCTGTATCTGGCGCGTAAATGGTTTTGCCTGACAATGCCTGTCTCATGGCAGTTTCGGTTTCGCGGGGAAAAGTGTCGGTGAAAAATTGATTGGCAGGACGGCCAATTGCATTTTCGGATGCAATCCCGGAAAGATGTTCCAGGTATTGGTTCCAGACGATGATTTTCAATTCTTTATCGGTGACCAGCACGCCTTCCTGGACATTTTCTATAATCGTCTGGTTGAC
Source organism: Chloroflexota bacterium (assembly GCA_003250455.1). Lineage (GTDB taxonomy): Bacteria > Chloroflexota > Anaerolineae > Anaerolineales > UBA11579 > UBA11579. The sequence continues at coordinate 5,074 of QKGK01000468.1, forward strand.
CACTTCGGAAGTTTCCAGCGCTTTTTCCACGCGGCGCTGCTCGCTGATATCCTGGACATATCCCTCCAAATAAAGAGGGTGGTCGTTCTGGTCAAAGACGATATGTGCGCTGACCAGCATCTGTTTCCGCTTTCCGTCGTAGGTTTTAAGGGTCTCTTCCCAGGTGATGATCGCTCTTTCTTCCATCATCAGGGAAATCTTTTCGGATCGAAGAGCAGGGTCATCATACATTTCATGACTGTTGACCGCCAGCAGGGTTTCTTTGTCGGGGTAATGCAGCTTATTGACGATATATTGGTTCACTTCCAGTTGTGTGCCGTCCAGCCTGGTGCGGAACAAGCCGACGGGAACACTTTCAGAAAGGGAAAAATAACGCGTTTGCGCTTCACGGAGTGCTTTGGCGTTTTCCTTTTGTTCGAGAACGCTGCTGATCGTATCGCCCATCAGGGCAAACTGGGAGATGGATTTGACCACATAGGTATCCAACCCGGCCTGCATTGCCTGGATGGCGATTTTTTCCTCATCCAGGATGGTGGTCAGGATAACCGGGACTTGCGGCCATTGCTTCTTTACGGATTTCAGGATGTCAATGCCGTTGGTCCAACCCAAATTGTAGTCGGTCACGACAATATCAAATTCACCCAATTGAATGGCCTGGTCCAGGATTTCCTTCCGATGCGCCTCGATGATGTGGGGTGAAGAAAGACCTCTTTGGATGCCTCGCTTGATCATAAAGCGGTCGTCCGGATTATCTTCAACCAGCAAAATTCGGATAGGTTTCATGTAATAATAATGAGGGTTTAGCTATTTTTATAGATCTGATTATGGTAAAACCAATATCCACCCAGGGCTTCAATTAGCTTGTTGAGTTCTGAAAATCCGGTGGGTTTGACCAGATAGGAATTTGCGCCAAGTGCGTATGCCGCTTGCAGGTCTTTCTTTTGGTTGGAAGACGAGAGAATGATCACCGGGATCATGGCGTATTTTGGATGATTCTTGATCCATTCGAGCACTTCAAACCCGGATTTGAGTGGTAATTTCAGGTCTAATAAGACCAAGTCCGGGATTTGGTGACATTCTCCTCCTTTGTTTTCTGAAAAATAAGCGATTGCCTTTTCGCCGTCTTGTGCCACAACCAATTCGATTGGGAAATTCTTGGTGCATAACGCTTTTTCAAAAAGCAAGATGTCGTTTGGATCATCTTCGACCAGGAGTATAAGTTCTGGTGAGGTTTTCATGCAAACTTCCTGATTGATGGTATAAAGATTGACCTGGTTTTATTGCCAGTCAATGCGATCATGTTTTTATGGTTCGCTAACTCCCATAAAAGAATTTAATTTATTATAACCTGTTTGGTGGGGCAAGGGGAAATGTCTGCATGGCGGGAAAAGATCCACCGTTCTTATTTGGCGGAAAAATTACTGGCGTGAGGAGAAAAATGAGCGCAGTATAGGATGGGGTGCGGCCTGCCTGTGGGGAAAATCAACCTGCTGTATAATGAACATGGGAAGAAAACTAACTAAAGAGGTGTTCATGCGCGCAGTTGATATCATCATTAAAAAACGCGATGGGGAAGAGCTGACAACTGAGGAGATCAACTATTTCATCTCTGCCTATACCCGGGATGAAATTCCAGATTACCAGGCGGCTGCCTGGGCAATGGCTGTGCTGCTCAATGGAATGACTGCCAAGGAAATCACAGACCTGACCCTGGCGATGGCCCAATCCGGCGATATTTTGGATCTGACCGGCATGGCGGATCATGCGGTGGATAAGCATTCTACGGGCGGGGTTGGCGATAAGACCACCCTCGTGGTACAGCCATTGGTGGTGGCTTGCGGCGCTCAGGTAGGGAAAATGTCCGGACGCGGACTGGGATTCAGCGGGGGAACATTGGATAAATTGGAATCGATCCCCGGATACCGGGTAGACCTGAGCAAAGATGAATTCCTCAAACAGTTTCGCGAGATTGGCAATGTTCTTACGGGGCAGACAGGCGACCTGGCTCCGGCAGACGGAAAGCTATATGCCTTGCGGGATGTAACTGGTACTGTGGCGTCTCTCCCGTTGATCGCCTCCTCGATCATGAGCAAGAAGATCGCCGCAGGAGCGCACAGTATCGTGCTGGATGTCAAAGCGGGGGTAGGCGCTTTTATGCAGTCAGTAGAAGATGCCCGCCAGCTTGCAAAGCTGATGGTGGAGATTGCCCGGCAGGCAGGACGTCGAGCTACCGGTGTGATCTCGGATATGAATCAGCCGCTGGGGAATGCCGTGGGGAATGTTCTCGAAGTGAAGGAAGCCATCCAAACGCTTCATGGCGAGGGGCCGGAGGATCTGACCGAACATTGCCTGGAAATAGCCTCGTATATGTTGGTTCTGACCGATCTGGCCAGAACAGTGATAGAAGCCCGCCAGCAGGTTGAAGATGCCTTAAATTCCGGAAAAGCCTGGGAGAAGTTCCGCCAGTTGGTGATTGCACAGAATGGAGATGTCTCATATATCGACCATCCGGAAAAACTGTCCCAGGCCAGGATCATTCATCCTGTCTATGCGTCGCGCAGCGGCTACCTTTCCCAAATTCACGCCCAGATTGTTGGAGAGATGGCGGTGGTCCTCGGCGCGGGCCGAGAGAAAAAGGGCCAGCAAATAGACCATGCTGTGGGAATTGAAATCCATCATAAAGTCGGTGATTTTCTGGAACAAGGGGAGAAGTTGTTCACCATCCATGCCGATTCGGAGCAAAAATTGCAGGAGGCTCTCCCGGCGTTGAAAAAAGCTCACCAGTGGTCGAACGAGCCGGTAGACCCGCTGCCCTTATTCTACGAGGTGGTGATGGAGGGACAGCGGCTTCACAAGACAAAGAAATAATCACGCGAAAACCCCCGTTGAGCAGGACGGGGGTTTTCTAGATCAAACTTCAGGAAGAAGTTTTGAGAAAATTCGTTATTATTTTCTCTTTTGTAAATCTCAACTGCGGTAGTCGTATCCGGCCATGTAGGCCAGTCCAACCGTGCCAGGGCCCGTATGTGTGCCGACTGTAGGGGCAACATCAGTGACCAGCCGCGCTTTCAGCGGCACTTTTTCAGCCACCATTTCCAGAACCATTTCAGCATCTTCCGGGGCGTTGGCATGGATCGCTCCCATATAGACCGGCTTGCTGTCGCCAATTTTTTCAATCGCCAGTTCAGCCAACCGGTTCAAAGATTTCTTGCGGGTGCGAACGCGTTCAACTGGTTCAATGCGTCCATCGAGCACTGCCAGAATTGGTTTGAAGTTTAACGCCGTGCCCAGCAGCCGCTGTGCCCCACCAATCCGGCCGCCGCGATGGAGGAATTCGAGTGTTTCCACGGTGAGGAGGATGCCGGTGAACTTGCTGGCTTCTTCTACTACAGCACGACATTCCTCCAGCGACTTGCCATCCTGGGCTGCTTTCACAGCCATCAGGAGCGGCCAGCCTTCTCCCATCGAAGCAGAGAGGGTGTCCACATTTTGGATATTGGCATCCGGGAACATTGCTCTGGCCTGTTCCGCAGACGAAAAGGTGCCGGAAAGCTTATGGGAGATATGTACACCCAAAATATCATGTCCACTTTCGAGCAGTTCTTCATACAAGCTTTTGAAATAAGCCGGGGTCGGCTGTGAGGTTGTTGGCATGGTGCTGGATTTTGCCAACCGGGCAAAAAAATCTTTGGCAGTAATATCGTACCAATCCCGCAGTTCTTCCCCATCCCAGATGACTACCGAGGGGGCTATTTTGATGCCGTATTTATCGATCCAGTCCCTTGGAAGGTATGCGGTTGAGTCGGTGATGATGGCCACTTTGTTTCCCATCTTTATTTTCTCCTTCTTGTAATAGGATTACAAAACTCCTCGGCTGTACAACAGCCTGCAACAAATAAAAACCCCTCTTGTGGGGGAAAAGTTACGTGAAACCGGGACTATTTTTTAAATTGGTGAAAAATTCGGGATGTCCGGCGAAATTTTAATTTAGGCGGAGATTTGGAGATTGGGGCTTATTTTTCCGGTTGGCGGATCGGCAGCGTGATGGTGAAAACACTCCCTTTGCCCAGCAGGCTGTCTGCGGAAACGGTGCCGTTGTGCCGCTCGACAATCGATTTTACAATTGCCAGCCCTAAACCGCTGCCCTGCTCACTTTGAGCGGCGCGGTTAGCGCCCCGGTAGAAGCGTTCAAACAGGCGGGGGAGGTCTACCGGCGAGATGCCAACGCCGCTGTCCTTCACTTTCAGCACGATGGAATTGTCGCCTTCCTGGTAGAGGTCAATTTCCACCTTGCCTTGTGGGGGAGTGAACTTGATGGCATTGTCGATCAGGTTTTGGATGGCGCGTTCCAGCAGGGCCTGGTCTGCCTGTACCACGGGCATGGTCTCTTCCGGCATGAGGACCTGGTAATCGATCTGCTTCTGGATGGCTTCCATGCGCAGCGCTTCAGCCACCTGCCGGACGACATCCGTGATCGGCAGCAGCTCCAGCTTCAGACCGACGCCCGCTTCGATCCGCCCGAGGTCCAGCAAGGTATTCACCAGCCGGGACATATTCTCAACACCCTGGACGATCTTTTTCACATAGCGGGATTGCTGCTCGTTGAGGTCGCCGACCATATCCAGCATGGTGGCGTAACCGCGCATCGTGGTCAGCGGGGCACGCAGGTCGTGGTTGACCGTATCGACAAACTCGGATTTCATCGCATCCAGCTCTTTATAATGGGTGACATTGCGCAGCAAGCACACACGGCCCATTTTCTTGCCTTCCACAATGACCGGCGAGGCAGTCACAAAATAGACCTGGTGGTTCGGGAAGGTGATCTCGATGGGTTTGGGTGTGGTATCACCATCCACAGCAGTTAATATTTTACGCAGGGTTTCATGTTCGATGATCTCTGCAACCGGTTTCCCCAACAGCTCTTCGCTGGTCTTTTCCAGCAGCTTTTGGGCGGCCGGATTGGCAAGCAGCAGCTGGTTCTGATGGTCGGTGACCAGCAGCGGCTCCAGGGTGGATTCCAGGATGGCTTCCATACGGGTGCGGCCTAACTGCGCCGAGAGATACAGGCGGGCGTTAGAAGCGGCCAGAGCTGCCTGCCCGGCCACTGAGCGGATAAACCGCCGCTCTTCGTTGGTGAATTTGTGGGCTTTATCAAAAGCTATCCACAACACACCATACTGCACATGTTCATGGATCAGGGACACAGCCAGGATAGCTCCCGGCAGCGGGTTGCCAAAGTTTTGCAGCCTGGCACGGGCCGGGTTGCTCAGTTCAACTTCAGGCTGGTTCTTGATCAGCGCAAGGATCTGCCTGTCAAGGGCTTTGTAGGTTTCGGCGGATTCACCCTGCCCATACTGGCGGCGCGTATCTTTATCAAACTCCGGTACAGCCGTTTCAGAAAGCACCAGCCGGGCTGCAGATGCGCCGATTGTCAGTGCGCCCTGCAAGATGGGGTTGACGGCTGCATCCATCTCCAGCGAAGAAGCTACACCCTTGGTCACCTGGAGCAGCCGTTCCACCTCTTCCATCCGGGCACGCAGGCTGAGGCGCATGATTTCCAGCGCATTGGCCAGCTGCCCCACTTCATCTACGCGCTCAGATTCGAGGGAATGGTCCAGTTCTCCGTTAGCCACCTGCGTGGCCTGCCCGGCCAGGTCGCCAATCGAGCGGATCACCGGGCGGATGGCGATCCGAAGCACGCTGAAGACGATCGCCAGCAGCAGGATCAGCATGATGGAAAGCGGCAGGGTGGATCTCAGCGTGAGTTCCTGCGAGACCTCTGTGGGCATGGTGGTGATGATTGCCCATGAGCGGCCCGGTACGGGCTGCACGTAGAGGATCTCCCGGGTGCCGTCTGCAGAGGTGTGGCGGATATCATACAGCGGGTTTCTCAGATCGATTTCACCCAGATAATAGGTGCCAATGAGAGTCGAGTCTGGGTGGTAGAGTACCATTCCCTGTTCGTCTACCAGCATGGCGACACCGCCAATTTCAGAAAGGCTTTCAAGGATTTCCAGCGAAGGAATAAAGAAGGGGTTTTGGTCCAGGTTGGTGCGCCCAATGATTACACCTACCTGACCGGTGTCACTTTCTACGGCAACCACGAAAGTTAACCGGGCGGCTTCCCCTTCATGTTCCGGTTCCAGGCTGTAAGACTGGAAGTAAACCCCTCTGAGTGCGAAATCAATCGCTTCCTGCTCTTGCAGGGTCAGGTCAATGCTGTTGAGGCTGGTGCGGGGATAGGCGGCGATCAGGTTCTGGTCGCTATCCAGATAGGTAAGCTGGTTATAGAATGGGACCCGGTTGAGATATTCGACCAGTACATCCTCTACCAGGAAGGGGTTGTCTGTTTGCAGCAGACGATCATCTTCGGCTAACTGCACGATCAGGTTCTGACCGGTTTCCAATGAGAAGGGGATGGAACCCCCGGCCGAGTCCGCCACGTTGCGCATTTGCACTGCCAGGCGCTGTTGGTTGGTGTTGAACATGAAGATGCTGAGGATGACGATCACCAGGAGGGCAAAAATAGCGCCCAGGGGGGCCATCCGGTATAACAGGCCTGCTTCCAGGTTGCGTTCTTCGGGGGAGGCAATCGTTTTTTGTTCTTGCTGCCAGAGGTTGGGCGCGATCAGGGAGATAGCCTGCGCAAAGATCACACCCATCAGGAGCTGCAAAGCGAAGGCAATCGAAACGCCGGGGAGCAGCGAGATAGCGTAATCCAGGCGGACTGCCAGGGAATCTCCAACCGTAAAGAGAGTAAATACTATGAAAAAGATCGGGTAGATGAGGATCATCACCAGCCCGAGCACCATCGGCACCCTTGCCAGGCGGAAGCTGATCGAGCGGTAATTTTGCTGCATCAGCCAGCCGAATACCAGCCCGGAGAGCATATAGATCAGCGGGAGGAAGAAATTATGATCCGCGTAGAGGGCCAGGATAATACCAGAGAAACCGGCCAGCAAGCCGCTGCTGAGCGGGCCAAGCAGCCCGGCTGCCAAAACCCAGGGAATGGTGGAAAAGAACATCAGTACCGGGCTGGTTGGGAGCGTGGTAAGCCCGGGCTGCGGGAGAGCATTGCCTACTGGCAAATGCAAGCCAAAGAACAGCGCACTGAGTGGGGTGAGGACTGCAAGGATGAACTGGGTGATTCGCCGGAAGCGGTTCAATTCACGCTGATATTTTCGCCACCGGAAGAGCAAATACAGGTTAAACCCCAAAAATGCAAACCAAACGAGCCATCCAGTCGCTTTGAAGGGGAGATTGAAATACCCTGTGGAATTGTTTAGATTTACAATAAATGTCATGGTGAACCTGTATCTGTAAAAATTATAGCATCGAGGATTTTTTTATGCTCAATAAAATGAATGCAAGCCTCATGCCAAAAGCATGATAAAAGCTGTCTACGTAGGGGAAATAGGCTGCGAGATAAGAAAGTAGAGATTTTTATCCTCTTAATTTAGTGCGTAATTCAATTGCTTTAAACCAATATATCTATTCCTTTTATTCCTCCCTCACCTGTGGATTCCCGCCTTCGCGGGAATGACCTTTTCCTTACATCACCTGTCATTCCCGCATGTATCAAGCGGGAATCAAAATCTTTATGTGGCAACTTTCCCATTTTGCAATTTATAGGAATTTTCGAAGTTTTTCGGTTATGTAGATGGTCATAATAAATAAAAAATGACCATTTTTATGATCATTTTTTTCATCAAGTTAGTTTCGCTCACTCTTCCGGGAAGTCTGCCACCTGCCCCTGGTAAACGCCATGATAATCTTCCGGCAGCAGAGAGGCGATCTTGAGCATCACTGCATCGGCGTTGCGCTGGCGGGCCTCCCGGCGGGCTTCGCCCTTTTCGGTGATCGGGGGGATGGTGAAGGGCTTGCCGATGCGCATCTCAAAGGTGGGGCGTTTGAGCTTTCGTAACAGTTGGAGGGCGTTGTCCCTGGTGCCCTTGATGGCAACCGGCAGGATCGGCACGCCGGCTTTTTCCACCATATAGGCGACTCCCGGCATGGCCCGGCGCATTCCTAGATTGTGGGAGCGGCCGCCTTCGGGAAAAATAAGCAAAGGGAGGCCGGACTGCAGGGCGGATGTCATGTTCTTGATAATCGCCCGGTCGTACTCCCCGCGATGGACAGGTAAAGCGCCGTACCATTTGACCAGCTTCCCCTGCCCACCGCGTTCCCAGACATCGTGCCCGGCAATCGCTTCGGGGATCTCCGGCCAGAAGGCCAGGATGAAGGGCGGCTCAAAGATGGAGACATGGTTAGCGGCGATCAGGTAGGGCTGCCCCATCGGAATGTTCTCTTTGCCGGTGATCCGCACCCGGATCAGCAGGTGAAAAATGGGGCGGAAAGTAAACCGCAGCAGCTTGCGCCGGAACATGACAAAGGGGGGGATGTGGTATTCTTCGCTCATGCGATCCCTTTCTCCTGAGCAAATTTTAAAATGATCCTGAAAACATCCTCAGCGCTGATCGATTCGGAATCAATGATCCTGGCATCCTCTGCCGGACGCAATGGGGCCACATCCCTGGTGGAATCGATCTGGTCTCGCTGCCGCACAATGGACAGCACCTCCTCATAATCGGCGGGTTCGCCGCGGTCCAGGCGTTCCTGGTAGCGGCGACGGGCGCGCTCTTCTGCCGAAGCATCCAGAAAGATCTTCAGGGGGGCATCGGGCATCACCACGGTGCCAATATCCCGGCCAACCATCACAACCTCCCCACGCTGGCCGATCTCGCGCTGTTTTTGGGTGAGGGCGGCGCGAACGCCGGGGTAAGTGGAAACTTCCGAGACATTTGCATCCACCTCGGGGGTACGGATCTGCCAGGTTTTGTCCGCGCCGTTGATCAGGATGTCGTTGGTGCGGCCATCGTCCGTGGTGGGAGGGCGGACATCGATGTGGGTCTCTTCGGCCAGGCGGGTGCAGGCAGTTTCGTCGTCAATCGGGACCTCGGCCTCCAGCGCAGCCAGGGTGACTGCCCGGTACATAATGCCGGTGTCAAAAAATAAAAAGCCCAGTTCCTGGGCAAGCAGCTGCCCCACGGTGGATTTTCCGGAGGCCGCCGGGCCGTCCAATGCAATTGTTTTTACGAGCATGTTTTCCTCATTGATGTAAGTTTGAATGCAATTCCAGGTTGTCCTTACTCCGAAGGTTCGGGAGAATACAGCGGGAAGAGGTCGGACCGCCGCCACAAGGTCACCCAATCATTTTCAACAATGGTTTCCCGGTAGACCAACCAACGGTCAAAGTCGGGGGGTAATGTCCGTCCGCCCCAGTTCCTGCTCAGCTGCAGTGTGACGCGTTCGCCGAGATAGAACTGCGAAAGCAGGTCTTCTCCGCTGCCTGTCTCACGGTTTAACACTGCGTCGGGCAATTGGTTTTCCAGCGGGACAGCGACGTAGCTTGCGTTGGGGAAGTCCCGCAGCAGCCAGTGCACCAGGGGCGAATCGATCTGGTAAACCAGGTTCAATTCGTACTTTGTTCCGGTGATCTGGAGGGAGGTCTCCTCAATAGCGTCCATCAGCTCCTGGGCATACCCGGGGGATGGGCCTTGCATCCACAGCTCTCCTGCCAGCTCGGTGGGCTGTGCGGTGAAATTCCAGGTAGTCATCAGCAGGTAAAAGGCTAAAAATGCACCTGCTCCCCAAAATGTTCCCTGGATGGCGCCGCTGCCTTCCCAAACCCGGGCAGCCAGAGCGGTGATCAGCACGATCAATAAGGGAATGACAATGGTCACCAGCATGCGGACGAGGTAAACCTTGGTGCTACCATCCAGTGCATTAAAATCCCACAGGCTGACACCTGCCGGGATATTGAAGGCAAAAACGGTGGTCATTTTGGAGAGGTTGAACCACCAATACAGCAAAATGACCAGGAAGAATGCCGCCTCACCAAAGACCAGCAGCCGGTCTTCCTGTTTGGGCAGGGAAAGGAAAGGGGCCAACGCTTTGCCGGCAAACAGCCACAACGGTACGATCAGCCACAGCAGCATCCACACCTGGCGGGATGGGTCTATGCTGATCAGCAGCAGTCCGGCTGCCAAACTGCCAAGTAAGAATATGGAAGCATTTTGCGGTTCGTCGCCCCGACCGGACATGCCAAAGAGGGCGAACAAAACGGCAAACGGCTGGTAGACCAGGAGGGCAACCAGCATCTGCGCCAGCGGCGCACCCGCCTCAGCGGTACTGCTGCGGAAGATGCCCCCAAAATAATCGGGGATCGCCTGGAACATGGCCGCGAGCCCCTGTGGATAACGCATCAGCAGGGTGCCAAAAATGAACAGGGAGAATCCGACCCCGGCCAACCCGGTGAGCAAGTGTTTGCGCTCAATCTCGAGCGAGGGGGAATCACCGCTGACAAAGGCCAGCAGCGCCCAGCCTCCCAGGATGGTCAGGATTCCAAAGATGAAGGAAGGCCCGGAGAGCAGCACCATCCCGGCGAACAACCCGGCGAGAAAAGAC
>QKGK01000541.1 GCA_003250455.1 Chloroflexota bacterium
GGCCAGCTTTTCCATCGCGTCGGCGTACTCGCTGAGGGCGACATTGGCCCGCACCAGCTGGCGCTTTTGGGCGCGCTGCTCGTTGACGATCTCGTTGAGGATGTTGGAGACGATCCCGTAGGAGAAGGCCTGGATGATCGGCATGCCCAGGATCGGGATGGTGCTGAAGTTGATCACCTGTACAAAGGGGTATAGCACGCTCATTTCCACCAGGGCGACCACAGCAATGTAATAGACGCTGAAGCGGAAAGGGTACTGCCAGGCGGTGATCACCAGCGGGATGAGCAGAATGGGGAAGAGCATCCAACTGCGGGAAATGATCAGCGAAAAGTCGGTGGTTTCCGGGTTGACCAGGTAGATCAGGTTGCTGAAAATCGGGGTGCCGGTAGCATAGATGATGGCAACCGGCAGATAATAGCGGCCTGTCCTGCGGCGAAACCAGGGGATGGAGAGGTAGCCAAACAGGGTGACATATGTGAGCAGGTTGAGATATGCCTGGATGGCGATGGTCTCGCTGGAACGCCCGTAAAACAGCTCGAACTGGCCGTACAGCACCAGGGCGGCAAAATAGATCATTGCGATGGCGGTGAAGTAGCGGAAAATGCGCAGCAAACCTGGCTCGATGATCTTCATACCTTGATAATATCATAACCTTCCCCCGCAGGTTTTAGCTAATTCAAACAATTTCAGGTGACAAATGTCATTTGTTTGGATGACAATTCTCAGGGCTATTGGTGCCGGGGGACATCTTTTCAGCATGGGGTGCATCGCTTATGCTGGGGGAGTATTTGTAGGAAACCGTTCTGTATAGGAGCAATCAATGACCAATAGTATCGAAGTGCAAGGGTTAACCAAACAATACCCAACTCAGAAGCACGCTAAAGCGATTGAAGGTTTATCTTTTTCCATCCCGGAAGGGCAGCTTTTTGGCTTGATCGGACCGGATGGGGCGGGTAAGACCACCACGCTGCGTATCCTTTCTACGGTGATGGAACCGAGTGACGGTTCGGCGACCGTGGCCGGGTTTGATATCCGCAAGCAGGCCAACAAAGTACGCCCGCTGATCGGCTATATGCCGCAGAACTTCAGCCTGTACCCAGACCTGAGCGTGATCGAGAACCTGAACTTTTTTGCCGACTTGAACAATGTGCGCGGCAATGGTCGGGAAGCGCGGATGAAGGAAATGTTGGCCTTCACCCGGCTGGCACGCTTCCAGGACCGCCGGGCGGCGAACCTTTCCGGCGGGATGAAGAAAAAACTGGCCCTGGCCTGCGCCCTGGTACACAGCCCCAAGGTGCTGCTGCTGGACGAGCCTTCCACTGGCGTAGACCCGGTCTCCCGGCGGGAGCTGTGGGTGATGCTGGCTGAAGTGGTCGCCCAGGGCGTAACGGTGATCGTCTCCACGCCGTATATGGACGAGGCGGACCGCTGCAGCAAGGTGGGGATCCTGTATCAGGGGCAGATGCTGCGCCTGGGTTCCCCGGATGAACTGCAAATGGACCTGCCCTTTGACATCATCGAAGTGAAAGCCAAGCCGCGCAAGAAAATGCGCCAGGTGGTGGGGGCGATGAATGGTGTTTCCGACTGGCGGCCAGTAGGCGACCGGCTGCGCATCTCGGTGCCGCATATGAATGGTACGTCTAAAAAGTTCATGCAAAAACTGGACCGCGATCTGCGCCATGCCAAGACCGATGTGCAGATCCTGCGCCCGGCCAAGAAGACGATGGAAGATGTCTTTACCCATTCTGTACAGGAGAAGCGAAGCGAACAATGAGCGAACAAGTTTCTGCTGTTTCTGTCCACCAGCTGACCAAGCGCTTCGGCAGTTTTGCGGCCGTGGACCAGGTCAGCTTTGAGATTCCCCGTGGGGAAATCTTTGGTCTGCTGGGCCCCAACGGTGCCGGAAAAACCACCACTATCCGCATGTTGTGCGGCATCTTTCCCCCTTCGGATGGAGAAGGCCGGGTGTTGGGATTTGATATTGTCAAGGATGCCGAGGAGATCAAGAAGAACATCGGCTATATGTCGCAAAAATTTTCCCTGTATAACGACCTGACCGCACGAGAGAACATCGAGTTCTACGCGGCTATTTACGGTGTGCCGCGCAAGCAGCGTACCGAGCGGGTGCAGGAGATGATCCGCATGGCGGGGCTGGAACACCACAGCAACGAACGCACCCAGAACCTTTCGGGAGCCTGGCGGCAGCGGCTGGCGCTGGCCTGTGCGGTGGTGCATAACCCGCCGATGCTCTTTTTGGACGAGGCGACCGCCGGCGTGGACCCGGTCTCCCGGCGTGAATTCTGGGACTTGATCTATGACCTGGCCGCCACCGGCGTGACCGTGCTGGCCACCACCCATTACATGGACGAAGCCGAATACTGCAATATGATCGGGATGATGTACCGCGGCGAGCTGATCGCCTATGCCAGCCCGGATGAATTGAAGGATTCACTGCATGGGGTGCTGTTCCAGGTAGAATGTTCGGACCCGATGAACGCGATGAGTGCGCTGGAAGAAGTGCCCTGGGTGCAGGATGTTTCCATCCATGGGGTGCTACTGCATGTGATCGTGGATAAGTCCAGCCGGGAAAAAGCCATCCAAAAGCTGATGAGCGCACGCGGGATCGGGATCATCCGCATGGAAGAGAGTATCGCCTCTTTGGAGGATATTTTTATTGCATTTGTAGAGGAGCGGCGCAAGCAGCTTGAAGACGCACCGCTTGCCGTGAAGGAGTAATTGATGGATCGATTTATTACGATTATGCGCAAGGAGTTCATCCACATTGGGCGCGATGTGCGTACTTTGGGGCTGATCCTGCTGCTGCCGGGGATGCTGCTGATCCTGCTGGGATACGGGGTTTCGGGCGAGAGCCAGAACATCCCGATCGCAGTTGTGGACTATTCGCGTTCGCAGGCCAGCCAGGAATATATCAATAATTATACAGCCAGCGGCGACTTTGACCTGGTGGCGATGCCGCTGGATGAAGAAGAACTGCTGGAGCTGATTGACCAGGACCTGGCCGACGTTGGCCTGCTGATCCCGGAAGATTTTGGGCGCAATGTGGACACGGGTGATACTGCCAGCGTGCAGATCTATATCAACGGGTCCACAGAGCCTACAGTGGTGCAGACCATCCAGCTGAAAATCTCGGCGATCAGCCAGGCTTCCACCCAGGAAATTCTGGTGGAGCAGCTTTCGCGCTCCCCGGACTTTTCCAGCGGGCTGACCCTGCCGATTGAAGCATCCACCAAAACGCTGTACAACCCGGACGGCGAAGGGGGCATGTTCATGATCCCGGGCCTGATCCCGATCCTGCTGCAGGTGCAGGCGCTGCTGCTTTCGGCGCTGGCGATCGTGCGAGAGCGGGAGCAAGGCACCATGGAACAGCTGATCGTCACCCCGCTGGCCAAGTGGGAGCTGATGCTGGGGAAGATTGTCCCCTACCTGATCGTGAGCGTGTTCAATACGGTGGTGATGCTGTTTTTGGGTGAATGGATCTTTGGGGTAAGTGTGACCGGGAATTTCCTGGAACTGATCCTGTTGAGCACCATTTTTATTATCGGCTCGCTGGGGATGGGGGTGCTGATCTCCAATATTTCGCAGTCGCAGATGCAGGCGGTCTATATTGCCATGTTCATCGTGCTCATCCCGGCGATCATCCTTTCCGGGCTGATGTTCCCGCGTGACGGGATGCCTGCTTTCACCTATTGGTTTGGCGAGTTCCTGCCGGTGACCCACTACCTGGAGATCACCCGCGGGATCATGATCCGCGGGATCGGCTCGGAATATCTGATGGGCTCGATCACCCCATTGATCATATTGAGTGTTGTGTATTTTGCTGCCAGCGTTTTGGCATTTAGAAAGAGAATCTAAAGTTTAGGAGATCAATGATGAAGAAAAACTATGTTCAATTGCTGTTTGTTGCTGTATTCCTCCTGCTGCTGAGCGCGTGCGGCGGTACTGCGGACACAAGTAATCCGGATGTGCTGGAAGCCTCCGGCAATATTTCGATCGATGATTTGGGCGTGGCTTCCGAGGTCAGCGGGAAAGTGCTGAGCCTGGAAGTGGAAGAAGGCGATTGGGTGGAAGCCGGGGATGTCCTCTTCCGGCTGGATGATGAGATCCTCCAGGCGCAGTACGACCAGGCCTCCGCGGCGGTGGACGTAGCCCAGGCGACGGTGGATGCTGCTGCTGCCCAGGTAGACTCGGCC
>QKGK01000267.1 GCA_003250455.1 Chloroflexota bacterium
GTCCTGCCAATTCAGTTTGGATGTCTTTGACCAACAAGGCTGCCTGCCGGGCAGCTTTGAGTGCGAATCTGATTTCTGCGGTATCGAGTTCTATCACGGGAAAATATCCGTTAGGTTTGAATTAATTACCGGCCAATTATACCAGAGGTGGATTTGTTTGTATTTACAATAGCATGGTGCGAATAGAACTGATAATGTCCATTATAATGATGTATAAACAGACCGATGATTGATTTTTAAACCAGGAGAATTACGTGAAAGAAGAACAAGTACTGTACCGGCAAGATGCTCCTCCGGAAAGTGTGTGGGCAGGGAAGAAAGTATTCCCGACATGGGATGACTGGGACCAGGAACTGCAGGATGTAAAAGCCATGTTTGCCCGCCTGGATGGTTTTTCGGGACGGCTGATGGATTCTCCCACAGTTTTGGCGGAATGGATGGGGCTTACGGATGAGATCAGCAAGCGGGTGAGACGGTTGGGGGCGTTTGCCCGATTTGCGTCCACAGTGGATAGCAGCGACGAGGGCGCCAAGTCTGCGATTGGGCAGGCTGCCGGTCTGAATGCGGCCTATGACGCTTTGATCTCTTTTGCTGTCCCCGAGATGATGGCAGATGAAGAGAAGCTGGTTAAATGGGGGAAGGAAGAACCTGAACTGCAGTTATTCGCCCATTTTTTTGATAACTTGATCCGGCAGAGCGAGCATTTGCGGTCGGCGGAAGTGGAAGAGCTGCTCAGTATGCTGAGCGAACCTTTTGGGAGCGTCAACCAAACGTTTACAGAACTGGTCAACACAGATTTGGCATTTGAAAATGCGGTTGATTCGAATGACAATCATTACCCGATCAAACAAAGCACATTATCCAGTTCGCTGGAAAGCCCTGACCGTCAGAGGCGGAAGACTGCATGGGAAAATTATTCTGATGGGTATCTTTCCATGCAAAATACGCTGGCGGCGAATTACATTGCCTGGATCAAGCAGCAGGTGTTCCTGGCGCGTACCCGTGGGTATTCATCTGTTCTGGAGATGCGTTTATCTCCATTCAATGTGCCATTGGAAATGTTCCATAACCTGATCGACACGTTTGTAGGAAATTTACCAGTCTGGCACAATTACTGGGATGTGAAGCGGCGGGCGTTAGGTGTAGACCAGATTCACCCTTATGATATCTGGGCTCCAATTGGGAAGACCCCTCCTGTAGTTACTTATCCACAGGCTGTGGAGTGGATCTGCGATGCGTTAGCGCCTATGGGTGAGGGATATGTCTCTATCACCCGGAAAGGGGCTTTAGAAGACCGCTGGGTGGACTGGGCCCCTAATGTGGAAAAGCGGCAGGGGGCAGCTTCCTGGAGGCGTTACCTGATGCCTCCATGGATCTTTATGAGCTTTAACGACAGCTTATTTGCCCTTTCTACCCTTGCGCATGAGTTGGGGCATTCCCTGCATACGTACCTTGCATCCGAAAATCAGCCGGAAGTGTATTTTGGATATGGATCGCTTTCCAGCACAGTTGCCGAAACGGCTTCCAATTTTCATCAGGTGCTGTCACGAGCTTATTTGCGAGAATTAAAGAAAGATGATCCGGACTTTATGATCGCAATGGCAGAAGAAGCCATGGATAACTTCCACCGCTATTTCTTCATTATGCCGACCCTGGCACGATTTGAGTTTGAGGTGTTCAGCCGGGCGGAGCAGGGAAAACCGCTGACTACATCGATCTTCAACCAGATCATGCAGGAAAAATTTGCAGAAGGATATGGGGATACCCTGGCAGACGATCCACAGCGGACCGGGATTACCTGGGCAACATTTTTGCATCTTTACATGCCTTTTTATACCTTCCAATACTCGATCGGCATCAGTGCAGCCCACGGAGCAGGGGAAAAGGTATTGGCTGGTGAGCCCAATGCTGTGGAAAATTACCTTAGTTTCCTAAAGGCAGGGGGGTCAAGGTATACGATGGATCTGTTTAACCTGGCTGGTGTGGATATGTCTTCGCCTGCACCGGTCAACAGCGCTTTTAAGGTGATGGAAGGGAACATCAAAGTGATTGAAGATTTGCTGGGTTAATTATTCCCTAAAAAATTCACGCCCTCCAGGCAAAGTTATCCTGCCTGGAGGGTTTTTTTATTCCGGTAAAGCCTGACTCCTACAATCGAATATTTCTAATAATAGATATTTATCTAATTGAGTGTTATAATTATCACAATATCTTTATGATGAGACTGAAATCAGCGTTTCGATTTCAGCATTTTTTTCTCAATATGAAAGGTCACAATGCAGAATTCTCAACCCACCCAAAAAAATTCCATATTGAATGAATATATCACCAATTTGCGGGCATTTAGACCAAATGCCCGTTTTTATCTGGTTAGCGTGATCGTTTCCGGAGCAACGATGGGGGGCTTCCGGTTGCTGTTCAATTTTTATGTGCTCAGCCTGGGGTTCGACGAAGGTTTGCTCGGGAACCTGATCACGACCTCGAATACAACTGCCTTGCTGATGGCGCTGCCAATGGGGTATTTGGTCGACCTCTGGGGGCGAAAGAATTCATTGTTGATCCGTACAGTCCTGCTGTTCATATCCGTGCTGGCGATGGCAGTGTGGCCGTCAGTGGCAGTATTCGTGGTGATGAATGTCGCTTTGGGTCTTGCGATGAGCATCGGTTCGGTAGTCACTGGGCCTTTTATGATGGAAAACAGCGACGAGCAGGAACGGGCATACTTATTCAGTTTTGCTTCCGGCCTGCAAACCGCTGCCATGTCGGTGGGGAATTGGGTTGGGGGTTATTTGCCGTCATGGATTGGCGGCTACCAGCAAGTGGATCCTGAATCGAGCGGGGCCTATGCCGGGGCGATGATTATCCTTGCGCTTGTTTCCCTGGTCGGGATTGTCCCTATTCTCTTTATTCGCCGAAATTACCTGGCAGATGTGCGCGATGGGATCTTTGCTCCAATCACTTTTGCAAAGGAAAACCCCAGACTGCTTGGAAAAGTATTTACCCCTTTGCTGATCGTCTCAATAGGGGCCGGGTTATTTGTTCCTTTTATGAACGTGTTCTTCCGGGTGCAGCATAACCAGCCGGATACGGTTGTTGGTTCGCTGATGGCCTGGGGTTCTTTGGCAATGGGTGTTGGATTGATCCTTGCGCCTCCATTGGCTGACCGGTTGGGGAAACTGCGCCTGGTGGTGATCACACAGGGACTGTCGATCCCCTTTATGATCATGTTAGGGTTTGCGCCGATCTTCTGGGTGAGCGCTTTGGCGTATTATGTCCGTATGGCTTTGATGAATATGAGCAACCCGATCTACCAGAATTTTGTGCTGGAGCGAGTAAAACCATCAGACCGGGCAACTGTGGCCAGTTTATACAGTATGGTGTGGTCATTCGGCAGGTCTTTCAGCCCTTCCATCAGCGGTTCTCTCCAGGTGGGGTATGGGTTTGACCCTCCCTTTATTATTGCGATCTGTTTATATGCGGTTGCCATCTTCCTGTATTGGCTGTTCTGGTTACGGAAAAAAACTCCTGTGCAGGAAAATTTGGCTGCAGAGTGATCCAAAACAAGAAAAGCCCCGCTCATTTGAGCGGGGCTTTTAGGTTATTTTTACATACTGACTGGACTACGGCTCCAGCGTCTTTTTTAGTTGTCCAGGCGGCACATCTTTGTCTTTATCTTTGTCCTCAAGACCAGGAGGTGTTTTTGCAGGATCCTGTCCGGGAGGTGTATCTTTATCTTCCTGCCCAGGAGGAATAAAGTTTTCATCCTGCCCTGGAGGTGTAGCTTCTGGATCCTGTCCTGGGGGTATGAAGTCATCATCCTGCCCAGGAGGTGTATCTTTTTCACCAGCAGACATTTCGATGGCATGCAGGATTGCAGCCTGGGCTGTTTCCGGAACTTTTTCCAGCAGCCCGACTAGAACAGTAGTGTTGTGCTTGGTGGAGTTATCAATAATTAGCTGCAAATCATCGGGGATTTCTACCGAGGCCGTAGCCTGCAGGTCGCTGATAGCTGTCAGCTGGTTTTCGTATAGGGTCAGCGCTTCTTCCCCGTGCTCGGTTTCATTATTTGCATAAGCGTCTTCGGCTTCAGTCAGGCGTTCCTGGGCAAATCCGACGCGCAATTCCAAGCGATGTTCTGCAGTACGCGTCAGGAAGAGTTGCGCTTCTTCCAGTGCAATATCCAAGGGGTAGAGAAAGTCTCCAGGGC
>QKGK01000405.1 GCA_003250455.1 Chloroflexota bacterium
AGCTCGACGCGTTTGGGGTCTACCATGATGAAGCGCAGGGTGTCCGGGGTGTTTTGCAGCATCATGCAGGTGATGATGGCGTTCACACAGACGGATTTACCGGAGCCGGTAGCCCCGGCAACCAGCAGGTGGGGCATACCCGCCAGGTCTGCGGCGACGGCATTGCCGGCCACATCCTGCCCGAGGGCAAAGCGCAGCGGGGAGCGCAGGCGGCGGTAGGCCTGGCTTTCGATCACATCCCGCAGGGCGACCACGGAGATTTCTTCGTTGGGTACCTCAATGCCGACATAGCCTTTCCCGGGGACAGGCGCCTGGATGCGGATGCGCTGGGCGGCCAGTGCCAAGGAAAGGTCGTCTGCCAGGGAGGCGATCTTGCTGACGCGCACTTTGGTGCGCCCGCGGTTATTCTCGATGAAATCGGGTTCGACCCCGTATTGGGTGATGGTTGGGCCGCGGTTGATCTCGACCACGTGCGCCGGTGCGCCGAAAGAAGAAAGCGTCTCTTCGATCAGGGAGGCGCGGTTGCGGTCGTACTCATCGTCAAAAGTGATCTCAGCACCCATTTCCAGGATGTCTTCGATGTTGGGCAGCACCCAGTCGTGCCGTTCAGCAAGGGCCTGCGAGAGTGGGGAGACTGCATGCGCGGCTGGCACAGTCCCGATCTGCGCAGGTATGTTATGGGGAGTTTGGGCGGGTGTAGGTTCTCTGGCGGGGATGAAGGGTTCTGGTGAGGGGGCAACCACCGCTGGCCTTTGGGCCGCCTTGCGGGCAGCCTGGCGTTCGTCCCAGGCGTCCTGTATGCGCAGGACTGCCGGGCGTACCCATGAGAACAGCTCCACCACAGATTTATCCAGCGTAAGCGCCAGGGCAATGATCGTAATGGCAAGCAGCAGCAGGATCAGCCCAGGGAGGCCCAGTCCACTGCCGAGGAAGATCATCAGCGATGCGCCCAATCGTCCGCCTCCTTTGCCTTCCAGGGCCAACTGGTGAGCGGTGGCGCTTTCCAGGGGAGAGATGAACATGTGCATGACGATCAGCAGCAGCACAAACAGCATGGAAAGGCCGATCAGCCGCTCGATGTTGGGGTGGGGGACATTTTCAAAATTGCGGGCGATCAGCCACACACCGATCAGGATCAGGGTGAGGGGGAAGATATACACGCCCCAGCCAAAGACGCCCTGCCACAGGCTGACCCAGGTATTGGTCACGCCGCTGCGGTTGGGGGAGAGCAGGCTCAGCAGGGTGAGCAAGCCCAACAGGGCCAGGCCAACGCCGGTAATATCCAGCTTGCGGTCCAGGGACATGCCAGCCGAAATTTCTGCCTGAGGCGGTCCGCTGCGCGAGCGTTTGGCAGGGGCGGGCTTCACTTTGGGTTTAAATATCCCGCGGATGCGTTTCAGGATTGAGGAAAAATTACCTTTGGATGTTTTTCGCTTTGCCATACTGTTCCTGCTGAGGGTGGTTTGGTAAAGAAATTATAGCATATATGTTCTGTGAGCAAGCTGGAGGAGCGGTGGAAATAATATGCGGTTTGGAATTGTTCAGGGAGCTGAAAATCATCTTGTTCAGCCTGATTTCTCCATGGGTACCTAACTTAAGGTAAAATTCAGTTCACACTATTATTAAAGGATGTCCCTTGTTTGAAATTGTATTTCTCGGCACCTCTGCTTCAGCTCCCTCCATTCACCGCGGCCTATCCTCTCAGGTGGTGAAGCATAACGAATACCGCTTTATGATCGACTGCGGTGAGGGCACCCAACGACAGATTCTCAAGTCCGGGATCGGGTTCAAACGCCTGAACCATATCCTGATCACACACGGACAT
The DNA here is from genome assembly GCA_003250455.1 of Chloroflexota bacterium. Lineage (GTDB taxonomy): Bacteria > Chloroflexota > Anaerolineae > Anaerolineales > UBA11579 > UBA11579. Next base: position 1,826 of record QKGK01000405.1, read on the forward strand.
TTGGACCACATTTTAGGGCTTGCCGGCTTGTTTTCCACTTTCTCCCGCTGGGAGACAATTGAAGAAGTGACCATCCATGGCGGCAAGTATGCGCTGGAGCGCATTTACAACCTGCTGTACGGGGTGCAGATCATCCACCCCCGCAAAAGCCAGATCGCGATTAATTTTGAGGAAATCTCCCCCGGGACGATCTTTGAAGACGACGGCTTCCGCCTTTCGGCCTTCTCGGTGACCCATCGGGGGCCGGACTGCTTCGGCTATTTGTTTGAAGAGAAACCGCGCCGGCCTTTCCTTTCCGAAAAGGCGGACGCGCTGGGGGTTCCCTTTGGGCCGGAACGAAGGGACCTGGTGAACGGCAAGGCGGTCACGCTGGCAGACGGGCGCACCATCCATCCGGATGAAGTGCTGGGCCTGGAAAAACCGGGGACACGCCTGGTGCATGTGGGCGATACCGGACGCACGGATGATATTTTGCCCTTCTGTGAGGGGGCGGATACGCTGGTGATCGAGGCCACTTACCTGAACGAAGAAGAAGATATGGCCCGCCAGTTTGCCCACCTGACAGCCGCCCAGGCCGCCACGTTGGCTAAGGAAGCCGGGGTAGGCAAGCTGATCCTCACGCATGTTTCCCGCCGCTACCGCGAAAGGGATATTTACGAAGAAGCGACGCGCATTTTCCCCAATACGGTGGTGGCGCGCGATTTCGACTTCTACCAGGTGCGCCGGGGAGAGTGCATCAAGGTAGAGCCGGAATAAGATGAATAACAGTTGACAGTAGGTAGTTGACAGTTAGATAACGGAACTTTGATAGGCCAGGAAGGGGGCGAGAGAATCTTGTGGATTTCTGCCAAAGATGGGCGGGAATAACACTTGATGTCGTTCCAGCGCAAGCGGGAACCCAGGGAAGGAAATTTGTGAGAATGGAAAAGGGGGGCTGTAGAGAGTAAAATGCCAAGTTTGCATCAGGCTTGAACAAAATGGCCAAAAGAGACATATTGCCAAAGCTTACAGCCTACAGTCAAGACCACCGGCTATGCCGGTGGTCTTGACTGTAGAAAAATCCTCTTAGGAGAAGAAATTTTTATCTATTTGCACCAGCCAGGTTAGCGGCTAAGGCAGACAGGGCTTTCGGGTTGACCGGTTGGGCGATGGTGGTTGTAAATGCCAGACGCCGAGGTTGGGAAGGGAATTCCACGCCTGTAGTGAGCAGGATCAGGGCAGTGGAATTCAAACGGCGCTGCGCGTTAATTTGGCGCAGGACGACTTCACCGGGCATGTCCGGCAGGTTCATATCAAGGATGATGAGATCTGGTGTGGAAAAGGCCAGCTGCACCTGGGCGCGGGAACCTGTCGTCACCACCTCTACCTGGAATCCCAGGGAGAGGAGCGTTTGCCGAGTGCGTTTCGTTTCGGTTGTGTTTCCGGAGGCGATCAGTGCATAGGGTTTCATCTTACCTGCTTTCACTACGCCAGGGGTGAAAGATCCGCTGGTTCACTCTCTTTAACGTATTTTTCCACAAAAAGATGCGGCTTTTAGTACTTTTTTGCTAGTTCTTAGCGTCCTCTAATCCTGCTCTCATTCCGCACTCATCTGAGGAGTTTGGGAGTAATCAGGTAATAATAGAGAGATTTAGGTTGTCCAAATAAACGGAACCATGAACATAACAAAAGGAGACATTTTGATGGAAACAAAAGCAATTTCGAACGCACTGACCCTGATTCCTTATGGATTTTATGCAGTAACCAGCCGGGATGGGGAAGACCGCAATGTGATGGTATTGAACTGGCTTTCCCAGGTTTCTTTTGAGCCGCAGCATATCGTTATCGGACTGCAGAACAGCTCTTATACGATGAACCTGATCAGGAAAAGCGGTAAATTCGTGGTGAACATTTTTGACAAGGATGACGCCAATGTTGTCAAGCAGTTCACCAAAAGCCGGGAAAAGAACCCGGATAAATTCGGCACCGCCAATTACACCGATGGCCCGGTGACGAGCGTGCCGGTACTGGACGAAGCTGCCGCATACCTGGAAGTGGAAGTAGAAGAAATTTTCGATACCGGTTCCGGCCATTCTGCCGTGATTGGCAAAGTGGTGGGCGGTGGTGAAGCCAAAGAGATCAAAGTACAGGAAACATTGACCATGCCAGACCTGGGCTGGAGCTACGCCGGGTAGCTGGAGCGGTTCACAGTGACAAAAAGAGGTGCTGGTTACATCCAGCACCTTTTTTGTATAATTCAGAATTTGAAGCATTAGTGAATCAATGGGTTCCCGCTACAAGCATGCGGGAACGACATTTCAGAATAATGGTCAACTCGTGCAGGCGGGAAATCAGATCAGCAGTTTTCTCGGGATTATTTTTCCGCGTTCTACTTC
>QKGK01000233.1 GCA_003250455.1 Chloroflexota bacterium
CAAGCGACAAATATGACGGGAACTATTCATCTTGCACAGTCGTTATACCTGAAATTTATTCAGGAGATTGAAAATGAAAAAACTATTACTAATTTCCCTTTTGATGGTGGGAATTACAGGCGTTTTGGTGGCAAGTTCTCTTGCGGCATCCCAGGCTCAGGAACAAGATCAGGTTGCCGTTGGTGAACCGTTTGAGATACAGGGAGGCGAGGTGGTTTCCGTTGGGGAAGGCGACTTGCTGATATCGGATGTCGCTGTTGTGCAGGATTCCCGTTGCCCGATGAATGCCCGTTGTATTGTGGCCGGTCAGGCTGTTGTGCGGCTGCGTGTGAATGGTAAATTGGTAAAACTTGGCCTATGGTCAGATACCGTTCCCTCGTCGCTTGCCCTGGCAGATGGCTATACCATCGAACTATTGGAGGTCAATCCATTTCCCGGCAGCCCCGAATATGCCGCTGGCATTCCTCACACCGCCGTATTGATGGTTTCGGAGAATTAATATCAGCCGGTTTCCCGGGATGTTTTCAGCATTTTCCGGATGGCTTCTTCCATTTGCCCGGGTTTGAAACCCCACGGGCCGGGACCTGAGGCGAAGATCACTTTGCCGTCCAGACCAATTAAATAAAGCCGGGTGGGGAGGGCAGCGTATGCCCGGTTGACGGCATTGTCGATATCATCCACCAATGTGGGGATCCCATAGGCCAGCGTATCCGCACAGCGCTGGGCGGCGGCCAGGCGTTCTTCATACGTAGTGGGGCTATAAAGATCCATGGCGGCATTCGATTTTTTCCGCCGGAGCAGCCAGCCGACAAAGCTATCCCCAAACCACCAGCCGTCCACCGGGTGGGCTTCCTGGATGTAGATGACGAGGAACTGCACTTGCTGGTGGTAGGCTTCATACAGATCACGGAGACGCACCGTCCCGTCTGCGAAGGGCGGTCAGGTGTGGCTGCCAAATACTAGTGCAACGGGTTTTTTGCCGCGAAAGTCTGATAACCGGATGGTGGTAGTGCCATCCAGTTCGGTGAGGGAAAAATCCGGTGCGGCATCTCCTTCCTTGGGCGCGTCTCGTTCGACATGCTGCTGCCAGGAGCGGAAAAATTTGTATTTTTCCAGATGGTTCATTATTCCTCCCTGGAGAAAAATGGTTGCAAATTCAGGCACCAGTAATTTCTCTCACTATACCAGAAAACCGTTGCAAGGATAAAAAATGCCTCACAAAAGGTGAGGCGAATCTATTGAAATGGCTGAGTGGATCGGTCAGTATCCCCGGATGTAGGATTCGAGCTGCTCGATGAGAGTCTGCTGCTCTGAGATCATTGCCCGGACGACATCGCCGATCGAGATGATCCCAACCAGATGGTCGTCTTCCAGCACCGGCAGGTGCCGGATGTTTTTCCCGACCATCAGGGCCATACATTCTTCAATCGGCTGGGCAGGCTCCACGCAAATGACATTTTCGGTCATAATGTCGGATACCAGGGTTGTGGCGGCAGTTTTTCCCTTGAGGGCCACTTTGCGGGCATAATCGCGTTCAGACATGATCCCGACCAATTCGTTGTCATCCAGCACCACGACAGCGCCGATGTTTTTCTCAGCCAGCACCTGGAGGGCCGCAAATACCGAAATATCGGGGCTTACCGACCAGACATTGGTTCCTTTGGTGTCCAAAATTGTGCGGACAGTTTTTACGATCTGTACCATAATTACTCCTCTCCGATTGCTGATGAAATTGATCATCAAAGGTTTGTCGGCGCAGTGAACACGGGGATGGGATCCAGAGTCATTATAACGTAAAAAACTCCCCAAATCTTTTGGGAAGTTTTTCTCAAAGTTATAAAGCCGGGTGTAGCGAGGGGGGTCAGGCTTCGACCAGGGATTGGTCCAGCGCCTGGCGCAGCGTGCGCACCTCGATGACCTGGATCTCTTTGGGGTAGGGCTCGCTTTTGCGCACCAGCCTGGGCACGACTGCCTGTTTGAAGCCCAGTTTGGCGGCCTCGCGCAGCCGGTTGTTGAGCTGGGAGACCGAGCGCAGTTCTCCCGAGAGGCCGATCTCGCCGATCATCACGGTGTCGGCGCGCATTGCCTGGTCTTTGATCGAGGAAGCGATGGCAGCGGCAATCGCCAGGTCGGCCGCCGGTTCGCCAATCTTGAGACCGCCGACCACGTTGACGAAGATGTCCTGTTCACCCAGGCGCAGGCCCATGCGGCGGGTGAGCACGGCGGTGATCAGCAGCAGGCGGTTGAAATCGACCCCGTTGGCGGTGCGGCGCGGGTTGCCGAAGGAAGTGGCGCTGGTGAGCCCCTGCACTTCCACCAGCAGCGGGCGGGTGCCTTCCATGGTGACAGCAATCGACGAGCCGGGGGCGTTGATCATGCGCTCGGCGAGGAAGGCCTCGGAGGGGTTGGGGACTTCGATCATGCCTCGTTCCTGCATCTCGAATACGCCCACCTCGGAGGTGGCTCCAAAGCGGTTCTTGACCGAGCGCAGCAGGCGGTAAGCGCCGAAGCGGTCGCCCTCCAGGTAGAGGACGGTATCGACGATGTGTTCCAAAACCCGCGGCCCGGCGATGTTGCCTTCCTTAGTAACGTGCCCGATGAGGAAGATGGCGATCCCGCTGTTCTTGGCCAGCTCGCGCAGGCGGGAGGCGCACTCCCGCACCTGGGAGACAGAGCCAGCGGAGGATTCCAGGTCGGCGGTGTAGGTGGTCTGGATGGAGTCGACGATCAGCAAGGGCGGGGCGACGTTTTCAAGATGGCTGAAGATGGCTTCCAGGTTGGTCTCGGTAACCAGGTAAAGGCTTTCGGGGAGGTCGGTGGCGCCCTGCTTGTCCATGACGCGCTGGGCGCGCATTTTGATCTGGTTCTCGGATTCCTCGCCGGAGACGTACAGCACGGTGGTCTCGCGGGCGATCTCCATGGCGGTCTGCAGCAGCAGTGTGGATTTGCCAATACCCGGGTCGCCGCCGATGAGCACCACCGAGCCCGGGACGATGCCGCCACCCAGCACGCGGGAGAACTCGCCGATGGAGAGCGGCATGCGGTCGAGGGCTTCGTGGCCGATCTCGGTGAGCCGCCGTGGTGTGGAGGTGACGGCACGGTTGTGGGCTTTGGCCTGGGGGCTGGCAGGCTGGATGATCTCCTGCACCATGGTGTTGTATTCGCCGCAGCCGGGGCAGCGGCCCATTTCTCTGGGGGACTGTCGGCCGCAGTTTTGGCAGACGTAGACGCTTCGGATTTTTGCCATGTGGAATCCTTATGAGTTCGTTAGAGCATTTGTTCTGATTATACCATTCATAAGTTATATTTGATGCTTCTGATTAATTTTTGATAGATAATAAGTGAGATATTTGAGGGAATATGGCATTATTGCAGGGGTGTGCACACCCCTGCACCCCGCTTGGGGCGGGAGGCCGCCCCAAACCCCGCCAAAAACGGCGAAGTGCGTTTTGCAAAGGAGCATCGAGTGTTCCTCTCATGGTGAGATGCAGGCAGTGGGGCTATGGGCTTAAAATCTTGAGAACCGTAATCCTTCAACAAAAAAAAGCCCTGCCAATTCGGCAGGGCTTCGTCAACCATTTAGTTAGTTCAAGGTCGGTTCGGCCAGGGTTTCTTCTTCAGCCCGGCGGAGCACGATCTCAGGGGCGTCCTCACCCATTTCGGTGGTCACCAGTACTGTGTCGCCGTCCTGGATCTCGCCGCTGAGCAGGGCATCGGAAAGGGCATCTTCCACTTTCTGCTGGATGATGCGTTTGAGCGGGCGTGCGCCGTATTCCCGTTCGTAGCCCAGTTCGGCCAGACGTTCGAGGGCTTCCTCGGTCGGCACCAGGGTGATCTCGTTCTCTTTGAGCCGCTCGGAGACCTTCGCCAGCTCGAGCGAGACGATCTCTTTGATGTGCTCAGGCGTCAGCGCCCGGAAGACGATCACCGAGTCAACCCGGTTGATGAATTCGGGGCGGAAGACCCGCTTGAGGGATTCGGTCAGCTTCTTGCGCATATCGCGGTAGGCCAACTTCTCTTCCACTTCTTCCTGGACTTTCAGCTGGAAGCCGAGGCGGCCCTGGTTCATGATCATGTCGGCCCCCACGTTGGAGGTCATCACGATGATGGCGTTGCGGAAGTCTACTTTGCGGCCGCGGGCATCGGAGAGATGTCCCTCTTCCATGATCTGCAGCAGCATGTTGTGTGCTTCGGG
>QKGK01000378.1 GCA_003250455.1 Chloroflexota bacterium
GATGTGATCCTGTATTTGCATAAAGCCCAGAAGCTGCATCTGTGTATCAAGCCCGACTCAGTGTTGGTACGTTATGATAATGTGGGGATTCCCCGGGCGATGCTTTTGGACCTGGGCGTTAGCGAACACGGCCCGCAAATCCCGGAGAGATGGGATGACAGCTATAACCTGCCGGCCTATACTGCCCCGGAGATCGTGTCTGGCAGGGGGCCGGTATCCCCTGCCACGGATGTATATGGCCTGGGGATGCTGTTGTATGAAATGTTGGCCGGACATCCCGCTTATCCGTATCATTTGCAGCGCGATCAGTTGGTTTTCCAGGGCGTAATGAATGGGAAATTCCCAACCACAGGCAGGATTGACCTCAAACAGATCCCCCAAATTGCTGAAAAAGCGATCACACCCCGACCTGAAGCCCGGTTCACCAATGTGCCTCAATTTGCCCAGGCGCTGGCTTCAATGCTTCCCTCGATTCCGGCGGAAAAGAAACCCCGCACGGTCAATTGGCGGGTGATATTCATCGTATTAGGCGCATTGCTGGCCATCTCCCTGGTATTGGGGCTGGCGCTGGCAGTGGTCCCTGCCTGATGGAAATGTGCGCTTTATTGAAAGAAAATGACTGCATAAAAGGTGCCCTGTGACCGAAAAAATCTATATTGACCGCCCTCCACGCATAGAACCCGAACTCCCCGCCGGGAATTTTGTCATCCCGGAACCACCAGACCTGGAAACCAATCCCGGGCAGATCATTGCACAGGCGTTTTTGCCGTTGATGATGATCTTTGGTTATATTCTGGTCTCTGTGATGGGGCAGGGGCGCAGCCTGACCATGATGGTGCCGATGCTGCTTTCGGTGATCGGCTCAATTTCATTGTCTGTATGGAGCTATTCACAGGACAAGAAAAACAAAGAAGCGCTGGAAGCAGCCTACCGGCGGCGGATCGCGGAACTCCGCCGGAAAATGGAAAGCGAGCAGGAACAGCAGCGCATTTATTATTTCCATAATTACCCCGAACCCGAAAAGAACCTGGCGATGGCTTCTGACCTGGCGCGCGCTGAAGAGCTTCGTGAAGAGGATATTCGTTCCGGTTCCCGGCTGTGGGAACGGCGGCCTACAGACCACGATTTTATGCATCTGCGCTTGGGACTCAGCTCCCGGCAGTCCACGGTGACCTATAAGGTCTCTGAGAATGAGAAGCCCGAAAACACCCTGATGCTGGAAGCGATGCGCCTGGCAGAGGATTCCCGCCTGCTGTACGACGTGCCGGTGACAGTTCCGCTTTACCTGCCAATGGACGAACGCGAAAAGAAGAAAGTGGAATCCAAGCGGGAAGAAAGTGAATCCAATGAGCAGGAAGGTGAGACTGCTGAGGCAAAAGGGTTCACTGTCCGCCATGCGATCGGTATTACCGGGAGCGACCCTTCATTGGTCAATGCGTATCTGCGCACATTGCTGGTAGATTACGCCACGCATCATTCTCCACAGGATACGATGCTATACGTTGCAGGCACCAGCGAGTCCCGCCAGCATTGGCGCTGGGCATACCCGCTGCCGCACTGCAAGGAAGCAGACAAGACCGAAACGCTGGTGTTTGAGGATTCCGCCCCTCCGGGCGAGAATGAACCCGACCGGATGCGATTATTCTGGCGTAATGTTCGTACGATCCTGGAACGCCGCCGGATGCGCCTGCAAGACCGTGAGAGCGGAGCAGATGTGCGCTTGCCTTTCATGTTGGTCGTGGTGGATGTGCAAACAGCCCCGCCGGGATGGTCTGCGCTCAACGATCTGGAGGGTGAGGCGGCCATTTCCACTATTCTGCTGGACGGGCAGATGCTGGGGGCGGGGATCATCTTCCTGGTTTCGGACCGCAGTAAAATTCCCAGCCGCTGCAATGCGGTCATTGAGGTGGATGCAGACCAGATGGACGAGGATACCGCCGTATTTCGCTATGCGGAAACGGATTTCAATACCGTCCGGTATGTGGGCAAGACCAAACTGGTTTCCTCTCAGGATGAAGTGCGCAACTTCTCGCGTAACCTGGAGCCGATCGATATTCGCCGGGGATATGGCTCAACCCTGGCATCCACCGTCACTTTATTGGAAATGCTCAACATGTCCACGCTGGACGAGCTCCAAACCTTCGCAAAGGAAAATTGGGCACGAAGCATGACCCCAGGCAATGCCGACTGGCTGCACACAGCGGTGGGTCTGCTTTCCGGCAACGAGCCGCGCGTGCTTAAATTCTCTGCCAAGGCGGACGGTGTACACGGGGTGATCGCCGGTTCTACCGGGTCCGGTAAATCGGAACTGCTGATGACGATGATCGTGGGGCTGGCGCTGAACTTCAACCCGGATGTGCTCAACTTCGTACTGATCGACTATAAAGGCGGCGCAGCTTTTGAGCCCTTCAAGCGGCTGCCCCATAAAGTGGATATTGTCACCAACCTGGATGAATCCGCTACGGCACGGGTGTTTGCTTCTATCATTGCCGAGCTGGACAGGCGGCAAAAGCTGAATACTTATACCAATTCCAAGGATATCGTCCATTACCGGCGCAAGGGGCTCAACCTGGAAACCGAAAGCCCGCCTTATCCGCACCTGTTCATCATCATTGACGAATTTGCCGAGATGATCGCCGGGAATGCCGAATATAAAGCCCAACTGGAGAGCATCACCCGCCTGGGACGCGCTCTTGGTGTCACCCTGATCCTGGCTGCACAGCGGCCAGTGGGGATCACCGACCAGATGCGGGCAAATATCAAGTTCCGCATCAGCCTGCGCGTGGAAACGCCGGACGAAAGCCGCGAGATGCTGCGGCGCTCCGATGCGGCTTTCCTGCCCCCTGGGATCCCGGGACGAGGCTACCTCCAGGTGGGCAATGAAAATATCGAATTGATCCAGACGGCGTATACCGGCGGCGATTATAAAGGCCCGCAGGAAGAAAACGCGGTCCCCAATGTGATCTGGCTGGATCGCCCGAAGAAATCGGCGGCTCAAATCGCCACCGAACCGCCCAAATTATATGATGTGATCACCGAGATGGTGGCAAACCTGGCAGAGCAGGATTCCCGCCCGCAGTGGCGGCCCTGGCCGGAATTTTTACCCTCCCAAACGGGGCGCAACATGCTCAGCCTGGCAACCCCGCTGGATACCGCCTATATGACGGATGAAGACATTGATATGCTGCGCGGGTCGGATGTGGCCCTCACCAGTGAGCTGACCCTGAACGAGAAGTCTGTTTCGGTTTGGGCAGATGATTTCGATTGGCCCGGGATTGAATGGGGCAAAGCGGCCATGCGGCCTTTGATCGGCCTGGTGGATAATCCCTACCAGGCAACCCAGAAGCCCTTGATGGTCAATTTCCCGCAGGGGCATGCGGTAGTGTTCGGCGCTTCCGGGCGTGGGAAAACCACCTTTTTACGCACCGCCATCACCAGCCTGGCGCTGACCCATTCCCCGGATGAGCTGCATATCTACATCTTTGATTTTGGCGGACGGGCACTGACGCTGCTGACAGATTTGCCTCACGTGGGGGCGGTGATCACCTCAGAGGAAGAAGAACGCGTGCTGCGTGGCTTGCGCAAGATCAACGAGATCATCGACGAACGCCAGTTGATCTTCAGCGAGGCGCGTGTCAACAGTTTGGATTCGTATAACCAGGCTAACCCGGAGAAACCTTTCCCGGCGGTGCTGGTTGTATTGGATAATTTTGCAGAGTTCAAGGAATATTACGAGAACCTGATGCCCCTGCTGATCTCGCTGGTGCGGGAAGGGCGCGCCTATGGGGTGCACTTCCTCTTCTCGGCAGATGTGCCCAACTCCCTGACAAGCAAGCTGTTCAACCTGGTTACGGAACGCTACACACTGAAGCTCTCGGATTCAACGGAATATTCTGCTATTGTTGGGCGGGGTGTGCCTGCCGACCTGAGTTCTGTGCCGGGACGCGGCTATGTAAGGGTGGGCAATATGCCGCTGGAATTCCAGACGGCGCTCACCTTTGCGCCTACCGAAAATGATCCCGACGGAATGAAAGAGATCAGCCGGATGGGCACCCGGATGGACGAGCTGTGGGGTGACCGCTGGAAAGGTGAAAAGCCCTCCAGCATTGAAACGCTGATGCTGCGTGTTTCTCTGGAAAAACTGCTGGAACAAACGCCTAAACCGGATTCCCGCCGCTTGCAGGCAGTAATGGG
>QKGK01000072.1 GCA_003250455.1 Chloroflexota bacterium
GCAGCTCCAGCACCATGATGGAAAGCGACTTGCCCTGGAAGATCAGCTTGGAGACCAGCAGGGCGATCCCGGAGGCTACCAGGATGCCGGTAAGATAAAGCAGGAAGATGACCAGGTTGGCTTTCTCGGGGAAGAAGGCGATCCCAAAGATGAGGTACACTGGCAAGCGGGCCGAGCAGGACATAAAGGGGATCAGCAGGCCGGTCAGCAGGCGGGTCTCCCGTTTTTCAATGGTACGGGTGGCGTAGATGGCGGGCACATTGCAGCCAAAGCCGAGGATCATCGGGATGAAAGACTTGCCATGCAGGCCGATCCTGCTCATGAAGCGATCCATGACAAAGGCAGCCCGGGACATATAGCCGCTTTGTTCCATCAGGGAGAGCATGGCGTACATGGTGAACAGACCAGGGACAAATACCAGCACGCCGCCCACCCCGGCAATGACCCCATCCACCAGCAGGGAGTTGAGCCAAACGGGCGCTTGGAGGGCTGTCAGCAGGCTGTGGATCCACCCGGCCAGGTAAATAGTAAAAAAGCCGTCGATCCAGTCCAGGAAGGGGGCGGATACATTCTGCACGATATTGAACATCAGATACATAACGAACAGGAAGATGGGCACGCCCAGATAGCGGTTGGCGACGATGCGGTCGATCCTGTCAGAGAAGGTGCTGGCGTTTTCTTCCTTGCGTTTGACGGCGGACTGCACCAGCGATTGGACGAACAGATAGCGCTGTTCCGGCAGCAGGAGGTCGGGGTCGTTCCCGGCGGATTCGCTGAGGCGCTGCTGGCTGATCCGCAGGGCTTCGAGCAGGGCATGATTCCCCGCACTGTGGCCGTTGAGCGTGTTCAGGTCGCCTTCCAGCAGCTGGATGGCGAGCCAGCGCGGCTGGTAATAGGCGCAGAGGGCGTCGTCTTCTTCGATCTTGGTTGAGAGGAACTGGATTTCCTCTTCGACTTCAGGGGAATACTTCATTGGGCTGAACCTTGTAATTTTGGTGGAAATTGATCATCGCTTCTTTTAACGCCCGGAGCCCCTTGCCCTTGAGGGCGGCGGTTTGAAGCACGGGAATCAGGTCTAATTTTTGGGAAAGCGCCTGGTTGTCCACGGTGTAGCCTTTGCGCTCGGAAAGGTCGATCTTGTTGAGCAGCAGCATCATTGGCGCGCCGATCTCTTTGATTTGTACCGTCAGGTAGAGGTTGCGCTCGAGGTTGGAAGCGTCCACCACGTTGATCACCAGGTCGTAGTCCTCGTTGACCAGGAAATCGCGGGTAACTTCTTCTTCAGGGGAGTAAGAGGACAGGCTGTATACACCGGGCAGGTCGACCACCTGGATAATGTAGTCTTTATGGGTAAATGTGCCGGACTTGCGCTGCACGGTCTTCCCTGGCCAGTTGCCGGTGTGCTGGTTATCCCCGGTGAGTGCGTTGAACAAGGTGGTCTTCCCGGCGTTGGGGTTACCTGCCAGGGCGATCTGCATGGTGGGCATCTTAGCGTTCCTCTTCGGTGACGAATAGTTTTTCGGCCATACCCCTGCCCAGTGCGATGCGTGAATCGCGGATGGCGAGGATCACCGGGCCGCCGGCATCCTGCAGCTTACGCAGGTGTACGCCGGGCGTCAGGCCAAGTTCTACCAGCCGCCGGACGATCTCTTTCCCGCCCCGAATCTCCGCCAGGGTGATGGTGGCACCAGCTTTTGCCTGCGTGAGGGGGATGGCAGTCTTATTGAGCATTGGCGGGTTGTCCTTCGGGAGTCGATACCAGGATTTGGGCGGCGATTTCTGCAGCGAGGGCTAACTTCCGTTCTTTATAGGCGACCAGCATACTACCAGAGGAACTGCTCGCTTCCACGGAGATGCGAACGCCTGGGCCAAGCTGTTCTGCCAACAGAAAGGCGGCGGTGGCGGAATCTACGTTTAGTGCATAAACTTCTGCCTGTGCGCCGGGCTGCAGGGCCGCTAACTGGATGGAGGATGTTCTGGCTGTTGGTTCGTCAGCCGCGGGGATATGCTTGCCGGATGGCGAGGCAGTGGGGTGTTCCAGGTATTCGTCCAGGCGGGCGGCCACTTCCGGCTCGGTGATGTGTTCCATGCGGCAGGCCAGTTCATCGGCGTGGGCAGGGGAGAAACCCAGCTTTTGGACAAAGAAGACTTCCCACAGGCGTCGGTTGCGTAAAATGTCCTGCACCAGCTGGCTGCCTTCCTCCGTAAAGGAGACGCCCTTGTAAGGCAGGTAGGTGACCAGCCCTTCTTCTTCCAGCTTGCGCACCATCTGGTTGGCGGAGACGGTCTGGACTTCAAGGATCTCTGCCAGCCGGGGAATCGGGATCGGCGATGGGGTGCCGGTTTCTTCCAGCATGGCCATGCTGACGAGGTACATTTCTGCGTTTTCGCTCTGCATTTTATACTCTACCTAATAAAAATTGGATTAATTGTTATGTCATACCTTAACATAATCCCAAACAGGCGGTTTTCCCATGTACAAATGTCCCGAGATGGATGGGATAGATGTCCTTATTTGGTCTGGTAGTCTTCAGTCGGATGGTCGGATAGTCTGAAAAATTTGCTTGCCCAGACAACGTTGGGAAAATGCACAGAATCAGGTAAGATAGAGGCAGAAGAAATGAATGGAGGTTCTGGATGCAAAGAATTGCACTTTATTTACAAGATTCACATGACCTGAGAGATGGGCTGGACTACGTCCGCTATGCAGAGGAGAAGGGATTTGAGGCCGTCTGGCAGGCGGAATCCCGCCTGGTGCGGGATGCGATCGTGCCCATGGCCGCCTACGCGGCGGTGACCGAACGGATCGATATCGGTTCCGGCGTGATCAACAACTGGACGCGCAATATCGGCTTGCTGGCCGCCACTTTCCTCACCCTGGACGACCTGGCACCCGGACGGATCATCTGCGGGATGGGCGCCTGGTGGGATCCGTTAGCGAAAAACGTGGGCATCGAGAGGAGCAAGCCGCTGACCGCCATGCGGGAAACCGTGGAAGTGCTGCGCCGCCTGCTGAATATGGAACGGGTCACCTATCATGGCGAGTTCCATCATGTAGACGGGATCGAACTGGACGTTGTCCACGGACGGCGGGAGCCGCGTAATGTGCGCATCATGATCGGCGCTACCGGCCCCAAGATGATGGAAATGACCGGGGAGATTGCCGATGGTGCGGTGATGAACTACTGCGTACCGCCGGAATACAACGACATGGCCCTGGAGATGCTGGCATCCGGCGCGAAAAAAGCCGGGCGCACGCTGGACGACATTGACCGCCCGCAGCTGGTGGTCTGCTCGGTGGACCACGACCACGACAAGGCGATCGATTACACCCGCGAGCTGCTGACCCAGTACCTTGCCCAACAGCCCCACATCGCCAAGGCGTCCGGGGTGTCCATGGACGTGGTGGCCGAGATTCAGTCGATCCTCGGTTGGCCGGCGACCAAAGAGCAGATCAGCGCTGCCAAGCATCTTGTCCCGGAAGACCTGATCCACCGCATCACCGCTTCAGGTACGCCGGACGAAGCGCGTGCCAAGGTGCAGGAGTACATTGACCACGGCGCCACCTGCCCGATCCTCTACCCGGTGGGCGGGGATTTCAAGCTGCTGATCGATACCTTTGCACAAAACTGATTTGAATTTGATTGAATTGAAGGGCGGCATCCGTTTGGATGCCGCTTTTTGGGTTAATTGTGAAATTGGCGGGTTTTCCAATTTGTAGGGGAGGGTTTCTAAACCCTCCCCTACAGTTTATATGAATCCCCCTCCTTTAAAATAAGACTTTAAACTTTCAAGTTGTCTGGACGATTTTGGAGTTTGACGGGGCCATCGGGTATAATTTCAGAGATGAAAAAACTTCCCAATGCTTCCCATTGTTTTGCTTGCGGCATGGAAAATGTCTCCAGCCTAAAGCTGTCTTTTTACATTGACGAGGATAACCGGGTGGTGAGCGATACCACCGTATCCGATCATTTCCAGGGCTATCCCGGCGTGGTACATGGAGGCATCGTGGCCACCATGCTGGATGAGACGGCCGCCCGTTCGGTGATGGTCACCGACCCCAACCGGATGATGTTTACCGGAAAACTGACCACCCGCTACCGCAAACCGGTGCCCGTAGGGGAGCCGCTGCATCTGGTGGGAGAGATGGTGCGCGACCGCGGCAGGGTGGCGGAATGCCGCTC
>QKGK01000561.1 GCA_003250455.1 Chloroflexota bacterium
TGTTCGGTGCCCTGGGTATCGCGCAGGATACCGGCAAAAGCTATTACAACGGTTTTAAGCCATTTACCCCCTTTGTCCCCGGCTACTTCCCGGAGGACTTTGACCTCATCTATGTAAATAATGAAGCAATATATACCGTGGATGCGGACACTTTTGTAGACACTTACACCGAGACTTACGCATCCGATCAGCACTTCTTCAAGCTGGTGGAGAGCAAAGGACCAAGTTTGCCCGACCAGGTTCTCAACCCAGACCTCACCATCCAGGAGCAGCCTGCCAGCCTGACCAGCGGATTTGACCCGGCGCTGTTTGAGGACGAAACGCTCGACATCTCCACCTATGACACCAGCGATGTACAGATCGTCACCGTAGTGCTCAGGGAGATCACCATCCAGGTGGTCACCAACCTGCCGCAGGAAGAAGCCATCCTGGTTGCAGAGGGTCTGGTCCCGGCAATCTGCACCACCAAACCGACCCAATCTGCAGAATGACCTTGAAAATATCACGCAATTTATTTGAACATTTGATGCAACCACCTCTATAATCAAAGCAACCAAATTTTCCAGGAGAAGGATTCATTCATGGCAAAGAAAACCATCGGTTATGTAGAACTCCAGTGGGAGTGCCCCAACTGCGGCACGCTCAACCCCGGCACGGTAAAAATTTGTCAGGGCTGCGCCGCCCCCCAACCCGAGGATGTTGAATTCAAGCAAACCAGCACCCAGCAGCTGATTTCTGATGAAGAAAAGCTGAAGAAAGCCAAAGCCGGTGCGGACATACACTGCCCTTACTGCGGCGCGCGCAACCCGGCAGATGCCACCCAATGCTCGCAGTGTAAAGCAGAACTTTCCCAGGGCAAAAAACGCCAGGAGGGACGCGTAATTGGTGCCTATAAGCAGGGGGATGTGGCGAAGGTCAAATGCCCTAACTGCGGTGCAGAGAATCCCGAAACTGCCAGCCAATGCACACAATGCGGCGGTTCGTTGAGCCGGCAATCACCCCCGGCTAAAAAAGCCCTCCCGGAGACCGCGCCCAAAGCAGGCAGTTCCCGGAATGTGCTCATCATCCTGGGTGCGGTTGCCCTGCTGGCCTGTGCGGCCATCTACTTCATTTTCCTGCGCACCACCGCCATCACCGGCACGGTCACCGAAATGGATTGGGAGCGGTCTTATGTGCTGGAGCAGATCGTCCCCATGGAATACGCAGACTGGTCTGCCGAGATTCCCGCGGACGGCGAAGTGGTCTCCTGCACCCAGGAGGAATATGAGCGCGTAGCAGAACCGGTGGAAGGCTCTCAGGAAATTTGCGGCACGCCCTACACGGTGGACAAGGGCAACGGCATTGCCGAAGTGGTGACTGACTGCGAATATGTTGTCTACGCCGATTACTGCACCTACACCCTGATGGAATGGGCGGCGGTGGATACCGTCTCAGTGGATGGCAGCGGTCTGAACGCCGTGTGGCCGGACCCCTCCCTGGCAGCAGACGAGCGTCTGGGGGCAGGCAGCGAAAGCTACGTGATCACCTTTGAGGCCGGCAGCGATACGTATGTGTTCCAGACCGAAAATTACGAGCTCTTCCAGCAAGCCCAGGTCGGCACCAAATGGAACCTGGAAGTCAACTCCATCGGCGGCGTGCAGTCCATCAGCCAGTGATCAACCAATGAAATTCACAGAGCAGACCTTGATTTCTTTTGGTCTGCTCTTTTTTTTCTCCAACAACCATAGATCGTTATCTTATGCGCAAAATACTGGATGAGAATATTCAGTCTCGCAACTCCATTTCCGGGAAAGTGTTCCATTGATACTGGAGGAGCATCTGGCCAATGATCGTCATCACAGGAGCATCGGGAATGGTAGGCGGCAACCTTGTACGCGCTTGGCTGGCGCAAGGCCAGCCTGTGCGGGCATTGGTGCATCACGACCGCCGCTCCCTGGATGGGCTGGATGTTGAGACTCTCTCCGCCGACCTGACGCATCCCGATTCGCTGCTGCAAGCCTTTGCGGGCGCAGACACCGTTTATCATCTGGCCAGTTATATTTCCATCAATCCGGATACCTGGAAGGAAGTCGAGCAGGTCAACGTACAGGGGACGCGCAATGTGGTCGAGGCTTGTCTCGAAAATGGTGTCCGCAGGCTGGTCTACTTCAGCTCGATCCATGCCTATCAGCAAAATCCATTGGACCAACCGCTGGATGAGAACAGGCCGCTCGTCCAGGGTGAATCCGTCCCCCCGTATGACCGTTCCAAAGCGCTGGCGGAACAGATCGTCCGGCAGGCGCCGGAGCGCGGTCTGGAAACGATCATCATTATCCCCACAGCCATCGTTGGGCCATACGACTTTCGCCCCTCCCTGCTTGGTCAGGCCCTGCAAATGCTGGCAGCCGGGCGCATCCCTGCGTTGGTTCAGGGCGGTTATGACTGGGTAGATGTCAGGGACGTGGTCCAGGGTGCGGTGCAGGCACAGCAGACCGGCAAAAGCGGCGAGCGCTATATTTTATCCGGGCATTGGCATCCGCTTCAGGATATCGCCCGGATCACAGCCGCTCATTCTGGGGTGACCGCTCCCAAACTGGTGGTGCCCATCTGGCTGGCAGATTTGTTCCAGCCCGTGATGGCAGCGCTGGCCCAGATCAACAGTTCCCAGCCGCTGTACACAAGATCCATGCTCAGTGCGATGCGCTCCAACCGTCAGATCAGTCACGCCAAGGCAGCCAGAGACCTGGGTTATTCCCCGCGTCCCTTCGAAGAAACATTGCTAGATACCCTTGATTGGTTTCGCCACCAGAAAGACACCCCCTTATGAACGGATACTCCTTCCTGCAGATCCTGATGATCGTCAGCCTGATCACCTCTTTAGGCATTTTTATCAGCCTGTTCTTTATCTCGGCTCCCTATGGACGGCACGTCCGAAGCGGGTGGGGACCCAAGCTGCCCAACTGGCTGGGCTGGCTGCTGATGGAATCGGTCTCCGCGATCGGATTTCTGGTCACCTTTCTGGTTGGCGACGCACCACATACGGCCACGATATGGGTATTCCTGCTGATGTGGGAAGGACACTATATTCACCGCTCCTTTATATACCCCTTCATGCTGCGCGACAGGCAGTTGAAAATGCCCGCCGCCATCACCCTGATGGCGGTAGCCTTCAATTTGAGCAACAGCTACATGAACGGGCGCTACCTGTTTCACTTCTCCGGGGAGCGTTACGCCACAGATTGGTTGCTGGACCCGCGTTTTATCCTCGGCGCGATCTTGTTCATCACCGGATTCACTATCAACCGCTGGGCAGACGACACCCTGCTCAGGCTGCGTCTGCCGGGTGAGACCGGCTACAAGATCCCTCAGGGAGGGCTCTACCGGGTGATTTCCTGCCCTAACTATTTCGGCGAGATCATTGAGTGGATTGGGTGGGCGGTTGCGACCTGGTCGCTGCCAGGGTTGATCTTTGCCATCTGGACATTTGCCAACCTGGCCCCGCGAGCCCAATCCCATCACCGCTGGTATCACGACCATTTCAGCGAGTATCCAAAAGGACGCAAAGCGCTCATCCCAGGCATCTGGTAAGGCTGAATACGCAAACCGTCAGACTAACCTTCCCCCTCCTGGATTCCCGCCTGCGCGGGCATGACACCATCTTTTTCTCCTTTGTGTCGTTCCCGCATGTTTGTAGCGGGAACCCATTTTCCTGATTTTCTATCTATCCAGATCTTTGTTTCGTTAATCAATATCATCGGCATAGCCATGGCATGACCAGAAGCTGTAAACTTGGGTTATAAGCCTCTGCTTCCCACTTCCTTCAATCCTATTGCACTTTTCTCTCTTTCTGTGTCCTTTTCCCACCCATTTCTTTCCCTTCACCTGGATGCCCGCCTGCGCGGGCATGACACCCTTTTTTGCTCCTTTGTGTCGTTCCCGCATGTTTGTGGCGGGAACCCATTCCTCCCGATTTTTAATCTATCCTGATCTTTGTTCTATTAAACTAAACGCCCTGTTGGGCGTATGCTGCCAACAGGGCGTTTGCAAACAAGACGTTTGCAAAAGAAAGTTCACCTTCACTTATAGACGTGTACCGGCTGCCCGTAGAGCTGGTCGCGGATATCCACCACCTGGCGGCGCAGGCGATCGTCTTCCTCCAGCAGGTCAGCAACCTTGTCACAGGCATACATCAC
>QKGK01000442.1 GCA_003250455.1 Chloroflexota bacterium
ACTCCGGAGGCCCCGTATTCCAGCCTGGTGTATCAAACTATCTTGCCGTCTGTTGTTTATATTGAGACGGAAGTGAAAAATAACACTGCTGTGCAAGGTTTTGGGGTTGGTACAGGAGTGGTCATCAACGAGAGCGGTGACATCCTCACAGCTTTGCACGTTGTTGCAGACACCAGCAAGATCTCCGTTTATTTTGCAGATGGCAGCGCGGTCACTGCTAAAATTTTGGCAGCAGACCCGCAGAATGATATTGCAGTCCTTCACCCGGATGAACTTCCTGACCTGGTAGTCCCGGCAGTGTTGGGAAATGCCAATGCCATGCGGGTAGGCGACGAAGCATTTGCTGTTGGAAATCCCTATGGTCTGGTTGCCTCGATGAGCGCCGGTGTGATCTCCGGGTTTGACCGCTCCATCCCGATTGGGGAAGAAAATGTTCAACGTTTTGACGGGCTAATCCAGTTTGATACTGCTGTCAATCCGGGTAACTCGGGTGGGCCGCTCCTCAACCGGCAGGGGCAGGTGATTGGCATTGTAACCGCACTTGCCAACCCTTCCGACCAGCCCTTCTTTGTCGGGATAGGGTTCGCCGTCCCGATTGGCACCGCAGTAACCACCGGTGGTGGCGGACCTTCTTATTAATTACCTTAAAAGTGGAAGGAGCTATTGATTTCCACTTTATCTATAAAGGATCAGTTTATGGAAACAAACAACAACCACAATAAGCCGATGGAAAAAGTGCTCTATGAAGTAAAAAAGATCATCGTTGGGCAGGATATCCTGCTGGAGAGGTTGATTGTGGCCCTGCTGGCCAGGGGGCATATCCTGGTAGAAGGCGTGCCGGGGCTGGCAAAAACCATGGCGATCAAAACTTTGGCTGCCTCCATCGGAGGGGCGTTCCAGCGGATACAATTTACCCCCGACCTGGTCCCGGCAGATCTGATCGGTACCCGTATTTACAACCAGAAAAACAGTGAGTTCACCACTTCATTCGGTCCGGTCTTCACCAACCTGCTGCTGGCGGACGAGATCAACCGAGCCCCGGCTAAAGTCCAGAGCGCTCTGCTGGAGGTGATGCAGGAAAGACAGGTCACGATTGGTCGGGAAACCCACCAGGTGCCAGACCCGTTTCTTGTAATGGCTACTCAAAACCCAATCGAATCAGAAGGTACTTATCCCTTGCCGGAAGCCCAGGTAGACCGTTTTATGCTCAAAGTCCTGGTGGGCTACCCATCCCAAACGGAAGAATTTGTGATCGTCGAACGCATGATTGCTGCTCTTCAAAAAGTGCAGCAGGTCATTGATACCCGCCAGCTGCTCGAATTGCAAAAGGCTGTGGACCAAATCTATGTCGACCCTTCCCTGATCGAATATGCTGTACAGATGGTGAGCGCAACCCGAAGTCCCCACCTGGTAGGGAAAAGCAATCTGGCGTCCTTCCTGATGTTTGGAGCCAGCCCACGGGCATCGATAAATTTAATTCTGGCCGCACGCGCCCTGGCTTTTGTGCGCGGCCGCAGCTATGTGCTCCCACAGGAGGTCCATGACCTGGGCCCGGATGTTATCCGTCATCGGTTGGTCTTATCTTATGAGGCGCTGGCCGATAATGTCAGCCCGGACAACCTGCTCAATGAGATCATTCAGGCTGTCCCGGTGCCCGAAGGCTCATTCTATGACCGAGACCGTGTCCTTTCCTGATCCGACCTATACTCCAGAGCACATATTACACCGCCTGGATTGGAAGGTTGTGCGCCGTTTGGATGGACTCCTTCAGGGAGACTACCGTACTTTGTTTTATGGTGATGGTCTCGATTTTGCAGATTTGCGTGAATACCAGGTGGAGGATGATATTCGCCACATCGACTGGAATGTAACCGCCAGGACGAACACACTGCACGTGCGCCAATATATTGAAGACCGGGAGTTGACTGCCTGGTTTCTGGTCGACGTGAGCCCGTCCATGAGTTTTGGACCACGCCAACGGCCAAAGCAGTCCGTGCTGATCGATCTGGTCACCACACTTTCCCGTTTGCTGACCCGTTCGGGGAACCGGGTAGGCGCAATTCTGTACAACAACCAGATAGAAAAGACCATTCCGCCCCGCAGTGGACGGATTCAGGTACTGCGTCTGCTCCACGACCTGATGCGAGAATCAACTGCTCCGGCCAAAACCACTACCCACCTGTCTGTACTGCTGAACGCCGGGCTGAATACCTTCAAAAGCCGTTCTCTGGTCTTTGTCATCTCCGACTTCATCAGCGAGCCTGGGTGGGAACGCTCGCTTGCTCTGCTTAACCGCCGCCACGAGATGATCGGTATCCGGTTGTGGGACCCGAGAGAAGTTGAAATGCCCAATGTAGGCTTGATCGCTGTTGAGGATGCTGAAACCGGGGAGCAGCTTTATGTGGACACCAGTAATCCGCAATTTCGCCAGCGGTTTTTCGCTGCCGCCGAACAACGGGAGGCTGCCCTCAATGCAGCCCTGAATCGTGCCGGGGTCGACTTGTATGCTATTTCTACCGAAGAAAATCTGGTGACAGCTATTATTCGCATGGCCGCTTTGCGGAAAAAGAGAAGAAGATAATGACTTTTATCTGGCCCTGGATGCTTGCCTCTCTGGTGATCGTTCCAGTCTTCATCGCCTGGTATATTAGGCTGTATGCCTCCCGCAAACAAGATACTGCTGATTTAGGTCCAATGAGCTATCTTCAGGACCAGGCCGGACGCCCTCCGGGCAGACGCCGCCACACCCCGGTGATCTTTTTTCTCCTCGGATTGGCTCTCCTGCTTTTTAGCCTGTCCCGCCCGGAAGTTACAGTGGCGCTGCCACGGATTGAAGGCACGGTTATCCTGGCCTTTGATGTTTCCCGCAGTATGGCAGCCGAGGACCTGGAGCCGACCCGCATGGATGCGGCCAAAGCTGCGGCCAAAGTATTTGTTGAAAATCAG
Organism: Chloroflexota bacterium; assembly: GCA_003250455.1. Taxonomy (GTDB): domain Bacteria; phylum Chloroflexota; class Anaerolineae; order Anaerolineales; family UBA11579; genus UBA11579. Next base: position 2,947 of record QKGK01000442.1, read on the forward strand.
CCCGAAACGATCCGTATAGGCGTGGTTGCATTCAGCAATGGTGGGTTGGTTGTCCAGCCGCCCACCGACGACCAGACTCTGATCCTCAACACGATAGACCGGCTTGCGCCTCAGGGATCAACGTCATTGGGGCAAGGCATTTTCAGCTCGTTGAATGCAATTACAGGTGAACCAATAGCTGTTGATCCACAGTCCTTTGATGAGGGAGAACCACCGTCCATTGATCTGGGCAATTATCCCTCTGCTGTAATTCTCCTGCTGACGGATGGAGAAAACACTTCTGCTCCTGATCCGCTGCAAATTGCCCAAATTGCTGCCGAGGCCAGCATACGCATCTATCCGGTGGGAATAGGCAGCAAAGAAGGCACTGTCCTGGAAGTGGATGGCTATAATGTCCTTACACAACTGAATGAAGTAACATTGGAGCAAATTGCCGAATTAACCAACGGGGCTTATTATCACGCCGAATCCGAAGAGGATTTACAGGAAATATATAAAAATGTGGATTTACAATTGCAGATCAGGGGAGAAAAAATGGAAGCCACAGCCCTCATAGCCGGTATCAGTTTGATATTCTTTCTGATTGGCGCAGCTTTCTCTCTGCTCTGGTTCGGGAGGATGCCGTTATGAGTTTTACCTGGCCCTTAAATTTATGGTTCCTGCTTTTGGTCCCGCTGCTGATTGCGTTATATATCCTGATCCTTCGCCGGCGAAGGAAGTATGCTGTCCGGTATTCCAGCCTTTCGCTGATCCGGGAAGCTCTCCCCAAACGATCCCGCTGGCGGCAACATTTACCGTTCATCCTGTTTATCAGCTGCTTGACGTCGCTGATCATAACAGCTTCCCGGCCGAATGCTGAGATCGAAGTGCCCCTTAGCAAGACCACCATCATGCTGGCGATTGATATTTCCCGGAGTATGTGTTCCACGGATGTCCCTCCGAACCGGCTCTCGGTTGCCCAGGAGGCTGCCCTTGCCTTTGTTGATGCACAGGCAGATGACACCCGCATTGGAATTGTAGCGTTTGCCGGGTTTGCTGAATTGGTCGTCCCGCCAACCAATGACAAAGAAGTCCTCTCATCCGCCATCGAAAATTTCACCACCTCGATAGGGACTGCAATTGGCAGTGCCACCCTCAAGTCCATTGACGCAATTGCTGAATATAATGCCAACGTAGCCCCCAGTGGTGTTGATCTGAGCGCGGTGGTTGAAGATCCTTCCGCA
>QKGK01000511.1 GCA_003250455.1 Chloroflexota bacterium
GTGGTTCAGGGATGGGTCAATGGACATTGTTTCAATATCGAGGGGGAAGGTTACAGCTCTGAAGGCAGATTCCTGGACCAGTTTGGCGCCATATATGATCCTTCCAGAGATGACAGTTTATCCTTACTGATGCACGGTGCCGCATTGTGCAGCGATGCCTACCTGGAAGGAAGCGGACAGGACAGCGGGATCAGCACTTTGCGTATGATCGGAGACCCGACAGAGGGCGCTCTGGTGGTGGCCGCTGCCAAAGCAGGCTTCGACCAAAAAGTATTGACAAAACAATATCCGCGGGAAATGGAGATCCCCTTCGATTCCGCTCGTAAGCGCATGCTGACCATTCACGATATGGGCTATGATATGCCCGGTATTCAGAACGGCAGCAAAAAAATCGCCTTTGTGAAAGGCGCACCGGACGTACTGCTCAAATATTGCGACCGCATCTCGAATGGAACCCAGGAGACAGTCCTGACCCAACAACTCCGGGACCAGGTGATCGACGCCAACCAAAATATGGCCCGCCAGGCCCTGCGTGTGATCGGCGTGGCATACCGGCCGCTGGACAGCTTGCCCTCTCAGGAAGATTTGGAAAGCACCGAGGAGGGCCTCATCTTTCTGGGCATGCTGGGGATGATCGACCCTGCACGGCCAGAGGTAAAACCAGCCGTAGATATCGCTCACGGCGCCGGGCTGAAAAGCGTGATGGTCACCGGAGATTATCCGGATACCGCTGCTGCCATCGCCAGGGAAATCGGTCTGCTTTCTCCGGGAGGGAGAGTGGTCACCGGGGCTGAGCTGGATACGATGAGCGATGAAGATCTGGTGGAGATCGTGGAAGATGTGGATGCCTTTGCCCGGGTATCCCCGCAGCACAAAGTGATGATCGTAGAAGCCTTTAAATCCCGCGGGCATGTGGTCGCCATGACGGGCGATGGCGTGAACGATGCCCCGGCCCTTAAGCGCGCCAATATCGGTGTTGCCATGGGTATTTCAGGGACAGATGTCACCAAAGAAACCGCCGATATGGTATTGACGGATGATAATTTCGCCAGCATTGTTTCAGCCATCGAAGAAGGAAGGGTCATCTACTCCAATATCCGCAAATTTGTCTACTACCTGATCTCCTGCAATATCGGTGAAATCCTGGTCATCTTCCTGGCGATGTTGTTGGGCATGCCGATCCCGCTGACGCCCATCCAACTGCTGTGGCTCAACCTGGTCACAGATGGGGCGCCAGCCCTGGCATTGGGCCTGGAAAAAGGCGACCCTGATATTATGTCCCACCCCCCCAGGCCTCCAAAGGAACCGGTGATCAACCGCAATATGCAAATGGGCATTTTGGTGCAGGCAATCGTGATGACTGCCGCCGTATTGCTGGCTTTCCTGTATGGGCTGAACCGTTTCCCCGGGAATTTGGTAGCCGCCCAAACTGTGGCATTTGTCACCCTGGTGGTATCAGAACTGCTGCGGGCCTTCACCGCCCGGTCTGAGTATTATTCAATGTTCAAGATCGGATTCTTCAGCAACCGTTGGATGCTTTGGGCAGTGGTCAGTTCGCTGCTGCTGCTGCTGGCAGTCATCTACGTGCCTTTCCTTCAAAGCTTCTTTGGCACCGTCTCCCTCGGCTTGCGCGATTGGCTGGTGATGCTGCCGCTGATGGTGATGGCCTCCATTGCAGCCGAGACCACCAAATCAATTCAAAGGCGAAAACTCATTCAACAGTCCCTCGCTGTTGGAGATTGAACTGGAAAATAATAAATGAGTACCTGCATCCCGGATTGCCCAACCGATGGTTATGGCGGCCCGGGTGCAGGTACTCAAGTGATCAAATTTCGTGTATAGGAGTTATTTTTTGATTTTGCTGCGTTCCTCTTGCCAGCGGTGATAGAATTCGAACAAAATGAACCCTGTACCGACAACAGTAAAGATGATAGCGACGATCTGTGCCCACAGTTCAATCCAAAGGAGCAGGACAACGTCGGCAACGGTCAGCAGGGACCAACCAATCGCAAGCTGTTTTTTCTTCTGCAATATGTTGGAAAGGGCAAAACTGGCCAAAATAAAAAGTATGGCGACTAAGGTTTGGGTTTCCGGGGCGTCAAAAAAATAGATATCAAGCGCCCAGGCGCCGATCAACAATACCCCGATGACCAAGGGGACCAAGGTTAGTGAAAGTAACAAATTGCTGGATTTTTGCTTGGATTTTTTTCTTTTTGGTTTTGCAATCATGGATTCTCCTCGTGTGGCCTTATCTATTTTATGAATAAAACCTTCATTAGTGTACCCGAAAATTCATCGACCAGGAAGGTAAATTAAATGTTAAAAAAGATCTTTCAGCCAAAACAAAAGAAATTTGATCGCCCTTACCACTTGCTGCAGATCGAATCCAGCATGAACTGCAACCTGGAATGTGTCATGTGTCCCTGGGTGGATCTGCACAACAGTGAAAAATTGCTCTCCTGGGAAACCTTTAGCCACATCCAGCCTTACTTAAACCAGGCAAAGGAAGTCGACCTGACCGGCGGTGGAGAGCCGCTCACCAACCCGTATATCCCGGAAATGGTCAAAGCTGTCAAAGCGGCGGGCTGCAAGGTGGGCTTCAGCACCAACGGCTTGCACCTGACCCCTGACGTATCGGAAACACTGATCCAGCTTGACATGGACTGGATCTCATTTTCGTTCGACGCCGCAACCCCGGAAACCTATCATCGGATCCGGCAGGGTTCGAGCTATGAAACTGTGATCGGCAATATCCGGGCTCTGAAGGCGCTCAAAGAGGAAGCCGGAAGCCAGGTGCCGCATGTCATGATGGTGTTTGTCATGATGTCCGGGGAGCATAAAAATTTCCACGAGCTACCGGCTTATATCGACCTTGCCCACTCATTGGGGGCCGAATACATCATTGCCAAAAACCTGGACGTGATCGTCAAGGATGGCGACTTTGAGCGTGGCTTGTTCTCCCATGCAGGCACACACCTCCCCGAGGTGGTGGCTGTCCGCCAACAGGCAGAAAAACGAGCCAAAGAGTTGGGAATTTCCCTGCGCCTCTACAATTTGGAACCCCGGCAGCAAACCATTTGTGAGCAGCACCCGGTCCACAACCTATATATCAATTACGCCGGAAACGTCTCTCCCTGCATCACGTTATCCTATGCTGATAACCGGGTATTCAATGGCGAGCGGGTCCACGTCCCCTGCCTGGTCTATGGCAACGTTCATGATGAACCTTTGGAAACCATCTGGAACAAAGCAGATTATGACGCTTTCCGCAAGCTTTATGAAAGACGGCTGAGCGTGGAACAGGAGGCAATGCTGCAAGCCATTCTGGGCGGAGATGAAAGTGAATATTCGCTGCCCGACGCTCCTGAAGGGTGTCGAACCTGCTATTATCTTTATGGCATCTAAACTTGACGTTTTACACGCCTACCTTTCCAACGCAGACTTTGCTTCGATCCGAAAGTTTGCAAAAGAACAGAAAAGAGTTCTCAGTTTCCTCACCGCCCTGACCTACGACCCGGACAGCACGATAAACTGGCGGGCGACCGAGGCAATCGGGATCGCAGCTTCCCAGATCGCAGCGCAAGACCCGGAATTTGTAAGGGGGCATCTGCGCCGCCTGCTGTGGCTGCTGAGCGACGAATCTGGCGGTATCGGGTGGCGGGCGCCGGAAGCTATTGGGGAAATTCTCTATCGGGAACCGGATCTATTCAAGGATTTCATCCCCATTTTGATCAACCTGATCGACATGGAACCTGAAGACGCGCCGCGTTTTCGTGCCGGGTGGCTGTGGGCGATCAGCCGGCTGGCGGCGGTCCGGTTGGAAGAAGCGCAAAAAGCCCACCCCTGGGTGACGCCCGCCCTGGCCGACACTGACCCGCAGGTGCGCGGCATGGCCGTCTGGTGCCTGTCCAGACTGGCAATCCCACTACCGGAAATAATTTCTGCAAACATTCGGCAGGACAAGGGGCTGGTTGAACTTTATCTCAGTCCGAACGCAATCAAAATGACCATTTCCGAACTGGCAGATCAGGCTGCGAGCACACTGAAAGAGGCTGCTTGCTGATCTGGCTGTATGAGATTAAAACTGCCAAAAATTGGGTTAAAGACTTTCGATTCCCGATCCTACTTTAGCAGGCTCTTAAAGCTTTCCGCGGCCGCCGCGG
>QKGK01000004.1 GCA_003250455.1 Chloroflexota bacterium
CGGACAAAAGGATTTGCTTTTGTTTGGCGAAGCAATCTAGGAAATTGTCTTGAATTGGCGTACGCCGGAAAATTTCCGGCAAGATGGAAAGCATACAAAATTGAGGTGTCCATGAGTGGACTAGAAGTACAAGCCATCACCAAAACCTTTCAGCCGGGCGTGCCGGTGCTCTCCGGGATCAGCTTTAGCCAGGAGGTCGGCGAGATCGTGGCCGTACTCGGCCCCAGCGGGTGCGGCAAGTCCACCCTGCTGTCGATCATCGCCGGGCTGCTGGAACCCGACAGCGGCACGGTGCGCTGGAACGGGAAAGACCTGCGCGGCGTGCCCCCACACCAGCGCGGCTTCGGGCTGATGTTCCAGGATTATGCCCTTTTCCCCCACATGCGGGTGCGCGACAATGTTGCCTTCGGCCTGCGCATGCAAGGAGCAGCGCGGGAGGCGATGGATACACGCGTCGCCGAGACGCTGGAGATGGTCGGGCTGCCCGGCTTTGGGGAGCGCGATGTACACCAGCTTTCCGGCGGCGAGCAGCAGCGCGTCGCCCTGGCACGCGCCATCGCCCCCAACCCCGGCCTGCTGATGCTCGACGAGCCGCTCGGCTCGCTGGACCGCAACCTGCGCCAGCAGCTCTTGGAAGACCTGCGCCAGATCGTGCGCAGCGCTCACCAGACCACCCTGTACGTCACCCACGACCAGGACGAAGCCTTCTCCCTCGCCGACCGGCTGGTAGTGATGCGCGCCGGGCAGATCATGCAGACCGGCACCCCGCAGGAGATCTACCGCCAGCCAGCCTGCGCATTTGTGGCCCGCTTTGTCGGGCTGACCAACCTGGTGCCCGGCGAAGCGCAGGGCGGCCAGGTGGAGACGCCGCTGGGAAATTTCCCGTTAGCCGAACCAGCAAACGGCCCGGTGCAAATTCTCCTCCGCCCGGATGCCGCCCGCTGGGTGGACGGTGCGGATGCCCTCAGCGGGAAGGTAGAGGAAGTCATCTTCCAGGGGGAGACCACCCGCGTGCATCTCAGCGCCGCGGGCGGCATCCAACTGCACTTCGACCTGCCCTCCGCCGCTGCGCTGCCCCCGGTGGGCGAACAGATCACCTTTTCATTGGACAGGGAAACAGGTGTGCAGGCTTTTCCAGTGGGGGAGTAGATCTAAAAGAAGAAATCAAGTCTATAACTTGTAGGGGAGGGTTTAGAAACCGCCCCTACAACTATACAATAACTACACCTATATCACCGGCGGTTGAAACCGCCTGCAACAAATACGAAGTCCGCCCTTCGGCGGACTGATAAAGACTTGCTGGCCTTCAATCTGCGCAGGCAGGTTTCGTTAAATTGAGCGAAGCTCAATATGTTGAGGCGACTTCAGTCGCCGGAAAACTTCGAACTACAAAAAAAGAGCGGCCAAATTGACCGCTCCTTCTCATAAAATTTTACCTTTGGTTACTCTACCGCTTCTTTGGGCTTGCGCAGCAGAAACGCCAGCGCCCCAACAATCGGGAACACGACGATCACCACCGACCACAGCAGACGCAGTTCCTCGGTGAGCGATTGCCTGCGCATCCGCACAAAGGCATAGATCGCCAGCCCGATCCACCCTGCCAGCAGCAGGATGTTGATGATCTGGACGATCAAAAAACCGAGTTTGATGCCGATGCTGTCCATCCGGCTATTGGCTCATCTGGGACTTCATCGAGAAGCGCAAGGCCTCGCGGTACACGGTGCGCACCTTATCGCTGAGATCCTTACGTTCCGGCTCATCGGAACCGTCCAACTGCATCATGAAGTTAGTCAGCGTCTCGATGAATTCCGGGGTAATCTTGTCGGCGTTCTCTTCCATCAGCGCCTGGCGGTCTTCGGGAGTTTCGCTTTCCAGCAAAGCCTCCAGCAGCACGCCTTCCGGCCCCATCGAGGCCGTCTGCAGCACTTCCTGGATGGTGGTCATCACCTTTTGCAGCTTGGCGAAGCGCGCGTTATCACCTTTCTGGTTGGCTTCTTCCATCTCCATCGCCAGCGCCTGGAGGAAATAATCGTCGATCGCCTGGATGTTCTGCAGTACGACCTGCTGTAAGTGTTCTTCTTCTACATTCATCAGGATATCCACATTCTTGCGGGACATCTCGATGCGGTCGTGCATCTGTTGGTCGATCTTGCCGGTCACATCCAGCAGGGACTCACGCAGGCCGGAGAGCTTCTCTTTTTCGTCGCCCTCGGCAGCGTCGATCTTCTCGCTGAGGGCCTGGAAGAACTGGTAATCCATCACCGGGCGGGCCACGCTGGCAAATACTTCCACCTGCAGGTCACTCTCGGCGGCGATCACCATGTCCAGCAGCTGCTCGCGGGTCAGGTTCTGCCCGGCCTCGCGCAGCTGGCTCATCACCTTTTCCACCTCGGCGGAACGGGCTTGCAGTTCCATGCCCGCCGTGGTGATCGGCATCAGACGCTGCTGGAGCTGGGCCAGCTGGTTGGCGCTGTTCTGGTCTCCCTGGGAAGCGGCCATTTGGATCAGCTGGGAAAGCAGACCAAAGAAATCCTCGTCGATCTCTTTATCTTCTTCTTTAGCGACGATCGCCAGGGCCTCTTCATCGGTGATCCCGGCCAGCCGCTGGATCAGGTTGACCTTGCGCTGCTGGCTTTCGATCATTTCCTTGCTGATGCCATCCTCTTCCAGGATGCGCTCGATCAGCCCCTGGAAGGTGAAGGCCGCCTGCGGGTTGAACAGGTACCCTTTGCGTTGTTCAGCGGGCAAGGCGTCCACCAGCTGCTTGAGCATCCCGCCAATGACGCGCTCCTGCTCGTTGCGCGGCAGGTTGAGTTCCGGCGGGAAAAAGGTCAGCAGTAGTTCTTTGGCAGGGTCATGATAGACAACCGGGGTAGAAATCGCTCCGTTGAAACCGCAGTGGGGGCAGGAAGCCATATTGGCTTGCCCGGAAAGCAGCCGGTTCTTGGCCGATGGGTCGGTGGTCAGGTCGAAAATTTGCTGCACATCGGCCATGATCGGCTGGCGGCATTGGGGGCAGTTGATTTGTGTTTGTGGCATATTACTCTCTTTAATTTAGTTTTCCCCGCGGTTGTGGCGCGAAGATTAATTTACAGTCATAGTTCAGCGGTTGCGCGGGATCGAAAAGCAGATCCGGGCGCCGTTCTTGCTGCGCGGATCGGCCCAGATCTTTCCATCATGCGCCTCAATCACGGCGCGGGAGAGGTACAGCCCCAGCCCGGCGCCCTGGAATTTCTTCTGGGCAGAATCAGCGCGGTAGAAGCGGTCAAAGATGTGCGGGATATCACCCGGGGCGATCCCGTTGCCTTCATCCTGCACGCAGACGATCACTTCTTCCGGGCGGACTGCTCCGCTGATGGTAATTTCTCCCCCATGGGGGGAATATTTGACCGCGTTCGACACCAAATTATACATCACCTGGGCGATACGGTCCTGGTCCCCCATAATGACGGGGTAGTCCTCCGGAAAACTTACCTTGAAGGTGTGCTTCTCCGTTTGGGTCTTGAAACGCTCTACCGTACGTTCGGCCAGCGCCGGGAGGGAGAAATCGGTAGCGTTGATCGAGAGCACGCCGGCCTCCAGGCGGGTGGCGTCCAGCAGGTTCTCGATCAGTTCCGCCAGGCGGTCGGCTTCATCTTCGATCACCGCCAGGCTGTCGTCCAGGATCTGCTGGTTCCAGGTGGCGTCCTCGCGCCGCAGCGTACCGACATACCCTTTGATCAGGGCCACCGGCGTTTTCAGCTCGTGGCTGACCACGGAAATGAACGTGCTCTTGAGCTCCTCCGCCTCGCGGAAGTGGGTAATATCGCGCGCAGAAGCAATAATGTTCATCAGCTTGCCATCGGGGCTCAGCAGGGGTGCATAGGTTACCCCTACCGGCAGGGTGGAGCCGTCCGAGCGCACCAGGTCGCCCTCCACGTACAGGGTGGCCTGCGGGGTCAGCGGCCAGCCGCCTGCTTCCGCTTCGGCCAGGGTGGTGCCGTGTTCCCGCCGGGTGAACTTCACCACTTCGTCGTGGCTTTGCCCCACCAGCGAATCGGTGTCGCTGTTTCCCACCATGCGGGCAAACGCCGGGTTGACCCGTTCGATCTCATGGGTCGGCTTGAGGATCAGGATCCCGTCGGCCACCGAGTCCAGCAGCCCGGACATTTTCTGGCGTTC
>QKGK01000345.1 GCA_003250455.1 Chloroflexota bacterium
TGGTGGGGGCCGGCAGCACCGTGATCAAGGACATCGAACCCAACGTCACCGCGGTGGGCATCCCGGCCAAAACGGTCAAGACCCGGCCGGATGGCTGGCATTTGGAAGGGTAGCGCATGGATATCTGGTCTGAGATCCTCTCGCGCGAGCCGCAGCGCATCCGCCGCACCTTCCAGAGGTTGAACAGCGAAGAAAAGATCACCGTACGCGCCCACCTGATCCGCATGACCACGGAAGACGGCTGGCACGAGGCGCAGATTGCCTCCGCACAGATTGCGCTGGAGGCGATCAAGGACGTGCCTGATTTGTAGTTTGCTATTTAAATGGATTGTTTTAGCGAAGCAAACTTAAAAACTTCATTATTTTTGTTAATGTCGTGCCCGCATAGACGGGCATCCAGAGAAAAAGAAGTGATAAAGTGGATTCCCACCACAATCATGTGGGAATGACATGTAGGATACACAGAATTTGTGTGGATAATCATACAGCAGACATCAATATGTGGCTATTGATCCCCATTGATGGCTGTCACAGCAGGAGGTTTGATTAAATGAAAACCAATGTTGAGATCATCCAGGAAACCATTGAGCAGATCGTTAATCAAAAGAAAATCGATGATTGGGACCAGTTCTTCAGCCCGGATTACGTCGCGCGGGGCGCTCCATTTATCGGTATGGGGTTTTCCAGGGATACCTCAGAAAAAAAGCACATCATTCAGATGGTCTTCCCCGGCAGTCCTGCCGAAGGGAAGCTCCAGACGGGAGATGAACTGCTCTGGGTAGAGGATGAAAACAAGCGCTGGACGACCCATGAGGAGATTGAGCAGGGTCTTCGGGGAAGGAAATACACGATAGGAGTACGTCGGGGTGATCAGACCCTCGAGTATGAATTAGCCAAAGATTTAATCAAGGGATTTGACACCCCCACGGACCAGGCCAAATCGGAGATGCGGGAGTTTGTGACGAACCAATTTCCGGATTTACAGGCCGCCATCAAGCTGATACTCGCAGACGGGGATATGGTGGTCTGTTTGTTGGAGTATCGCGGCACCCACGCCAAATTCGAGCGCGAGGCGGTTTGGAGAGAGGCCTGGTTTACACGCCTGTCTGATGGCAGGATCGTCGAGGGCTGGCCGGTGATTGATGAATCATCCTTCTTCAGGCATCTTGGCTATCAACTCATTCCCCCAGCAACTGAGGCATAAACCGTTTTTCCATTATCACCTCCACCTGAATCGTCCAGGACGTTTTCAAAGAATTCCCTGATATGAAGCAGACAAGTGAGCAATAGTATGGACATCTCTGAATTATCCTACCGCATGGACGCATTTGTGCAGGCTAAAGGCTGGTATGCCCCAGACAGCCCCAAACCGCAGACCCCGGCAAACCTGGCCGTTTCGCTGGCGCTGGAAGCCGCCGAGGTGCTGGAGCATTTCCAGTGGCAAACGCAGGTGCAGGACCGCCAGGCGCTGGGCGCAGAACTGGCCGATGTGGCCCTTTACCTGTTACAATTAAGCCGGGTCTGCGAGATCGACCTAGAGCAAGCCATTTTAGACAAGCTGCACCTCAATATGCAGCGCACCTGGGGCACACCCCCGGAACCATCCGACGAGCGTTGAATGATGACCACGTCTGACAAACCCTCTGGTGAAGACCACCCTTCTGTAGAAAGCCTGGATACGTACCTGAAAACGGGGCGCGCCTGGCCGTTCTCGGAAAGCGAGCTGACAGCAGGCTTGCGCCGCTTCAGCGGCGACCCGACCCTTCGGATCGTCCGGTTTTACGACCGTGAGGTCACCCAGCGGCTGCCTTCGATCGGCAAGCTGCGCGGCATCGAAGTGCAGACCAGCGGCAGTGCCGGGGAAAAGACCTACACCCTGGTGCTCAAAGAGCCGCACGGCAGCACCCGCACCGGAGCGGCTGGCGCTGGCTTGCGTGAAGTTTCCATCTACCAGACGTTGCGCGAGCATCTCCCGGTGAAGATTCCTCAACTGATTGCCGCACATCCCAGAGGGGATTGGCTGGTGCTGGAGCATCTGCCCACCGGCCGCCGCCCGGATAAATGGTCGGCTGCCGACTATTTGCTGGCCACCGAACACCTTGCCCTTCTGCACGACCGCTTCTGGGGGTTGGGTGAAGATCTGGAAGTGTACACCTGGCTGGAGAAGCCCCTGCGCTCCGACCGGGATATTTACATCCAGGCGGCGCAAAAAAGCGCGCAGGACCTGGCCCTAAAGCCGGACAGCATCATCGGCAGCCAGACGGATGTGCTGGAGATCACCGATAAGATCACCCGCCATCTGGATGAGATCATCACCGTTCTGCAGGGCAGCCCATCTGTGCTGCTGCACGGGGACTACTGGCCCGGCAATATCAACCTCCACCAGCGGGACGGCCTGGCGGTCTTCGACTGGGAGGACGCCGCTATCGGCCCGCCCGTGCTGGACCTGCTCGGCTTTATCCAGGGGAGCAGCTGGTGGTTCTCGCCGCTGCCCATTCCGGCGGAAGAGCTCACCCGGCATTACCGCCAGCGTCTTTCGCAGCTTGGGGCTTATACCTACAAAAATGACGAATTTTCCCTGCTGTGGGACCATGCCGTGATGTGGACGTTCATCAGCGGCTGGGTGAGTACCCTGGCGAACACCCCCGAACCGCTCCTGCACATGCGGCTGGGAGCGCTGGAAGAAGTGTTGTTTACCCCTTTACGCGCTGCAATAGCGCGCAGATTGTAATCCCATTCAGGAAGGAATCCTTCAATGCGAGTGACAGTTTTTGGCGGTTCGGCCCCTCAACCGGGGTCGCCCGCATACCAGCAGGCATATCAGCTCGGCGAACTGCTTGGCCGCAGCGGTCACACCGCCCTGACCGGCGGTTACATCGGCACGATGGAGGCCGTCTCGCGCGGCTGCGCTGAGGCTGGCGGCCACGTGATCGGCATCACCTGTGACGAGATCGAAGCCTGGCGGTCGGTGAAGCCCAACCAGTGGGTGCAGGAAGAACTGCGCTTTCCCACCATCCACCAGAGGCTGATGGCCCTGATCAACGAATGTGAAGCCGCTATTGCCCTGCCGGGCGGGGTGGGCACCCTCGCTGAGATCGCTATGATGTGGAACCAGCTGCAAACCGAGGCGATCTCCCGCCGCCCGCTGGTGCTGGTGGGGGAAGCCTGGGAAGATACCTTCACCACCATGTTTGCCGGGCTGGATGGCTACATCCCCCCGGCGCACCGGGCGTACATCCGGTTCGCGGAGGATATCCCCGCCGCCTACCGCGCCCTGCAGGTAATTTAATGCCTGCCATTCATTTACCCCGTTTGCGCCAGCAGGTGGACGGGCTGGTCCAGTATTATGCCGAGCCGGAGAAATTCCTGCGCGAGATGGGTGACCTGTTCGATTTCTATGGCGACCACACCCGCCGCCCCAGCCAAAAGACACAAAAGCCGATCACGCTGCCGGAAGTGCATGTGGCGCCGCCGGTGCTGCGACAGATCGTGCTTGACCTGACTCCATATGCCGAGAACGCCCCGCACGCTGTGCTGGTGCTGGCGCGCATGCTGTGGAACAAGGCGGTGCTGGAATACCGCCAGCTGGCGGCCCAGTTGGTGGGGAAGCTGCCGCTCTCTTACAGCGGAGATGTTTACAAATTGGTACAAGCCTGGGCGCTGGAAAACCATGAAGAGGTGCTGCTGGACAGCTTATCCTCCCAAAGCCTGGAGACCTTGCAGCACGAAGACCCGGCCGGTCTGCTGGAAACGATCGAGACCTGGCTCTCGGATGAGCCGGAGGGGGAAGAAGCCCAGGAGCCGCCTGCCCGCAAGCTGACCCCCGCCGAGAAGCGTACCCAGGTCAAGCTGGGGCTGATGGCATTGCGCCCCTTTGTGCGTGACCAGAACTTCCAGAACCTGCCGCGCATCTACGCATTGCTCAAGCCGATGATGCGCACTTCACCCAAGGTGATGCGCCCTTACCTGCTGGACCTGCTGCGCCCGCTGACCCGGCGTTCTCCGCAGGAAGTGGCTTTTATCCTGCGCACCGAACTGGAGGGGGAGGACACCGCCAATGTGGCCTGGCTGGCGCGCCGCCTGCTCCCCGAGCTGCCCCCCGAACACCAGGAGCGCTTGCGACAGCGGTTGTTCCCGCAGGGCGAAGAAAAATAAACGCACCTACGCAATGCGTAATTCGTGTGCGTACGGCTAACCGGGCACCAGTACCAATTGGAGTAAAAAATGGAAAAAGGCCCCTATTCCCTTTCGTTCCTGAAAAATATCCTCGACAACGATTGCCAACTGCCGGAAACGCATACCGCGATGGAAATAACGCCTTTCCTGATCTCTAACCTGGGCGCATCGGATTCAGAATTGCGGGAAACCAGTTACAGGGTGTTTTCCGGGTTGATCATCGCTGGGTCTGGCGTAAACTACAGCCCCGACCAACTTCGGGAAATCGGGAAGCAAATGTCCCAAAATCTGCGTTATGGCATTGGTGAAGAGAACACGGACAGCGTTTTTGTGCGCGCTTTTTCGATCCTGGTGCTTGATAAAGTGATTGCCA
>QKGK01000361.1 GCA_003250455.1 Chloroflexota bacterium
CAAGCTGTAAAAAGGCGTGGCCAAGATAGGTCAGGGCGACCGCTTCTCCGGGTTTATGACCTGTTTTCTGAAGCATGTCGAGGCCTTCCCAGGCATAGGTTTTTGCCAATTCGGGCTCATTTTGGGAGCATGTGAACAGGCTCAGATTCAGCAAAGAAAACGCCTGCAGGTAATTATGGCCTATTTCCTGAGCAATGCGGATGCTTTTTTCCAAATGGCTTGTCGCTGCTGGGTAATCCCCTAATTGTCCGGCCACCCATCCCAGGTTGGCGGTGGTCAGACCTTCTCCCTGGCGGCTGCCAATTTGCCGGGAGATTTCCTGCGCCTGGGTGTATGCCTGGTATGCAGAGCTGAAATCTCCGATTTCGCCGTATACATTTCCCAGATTATTGAGGGTCTGGGCTTCAAGGGAATAGTTTTGGTTTGCTTTAGAGTTTTTTAAACTTTCATTCAGCAGATCAATCGCTCTGGGGAAATCTCCCAATTCGATGGTAGCCAGACTGAGCACGTTGATACATGTCCCGACAGCATTCTCGTCGTTATTTTGTTGGGCAAGTTCCAGTCCGCGAGTGACTTGTTCAATGGCAGTGGAATATTCACCCATTTGCCGGGAGGAGTTTGCCCAAAAAATCCTGGCTTCCACTTCCAGTGAGGGCTTTTGGCTCTCCTGAGAAAGCGAAATGGATCTTTTTACCAGTTGGATCGATTCCTGGTACTCGCCCAGAAGGTAATGCAGTCTTGCCTGCCGGTTGAAAACTTTGGCTATCAGGACCGGGTTGTCCCTCTTTTTTGCCAGGGCTTCTGCCTGCTGCAAATCCTGTGTCTGGCTGGCGCGGTCTCCAAGCAGGTTGAATGTGTCTTCCCGCAGTAGGAGCAAATCTGCCAGGTCTTCTTCTGCTCCGATCTCGGTAGCAAGGGTTATGGCTTTTGTGAAGTAGTAAATTGCCTGACGGTTCTGATATTCCCCTTGAGCGGCCTTCCCCGCCAGGGTGTAATAGGTACAGGCTTTTTCAGATAAAGTCGCTTTTTCGGCATGGTAGGCCAGTTCAGGGTAAAAGGATGACAGGTCATCCCGGTGGACTTCTTCAAATGCAGCAAAGGCATTTTGGTGATGTGTTTGCCTTTGTGCACGGGTTTGTATGCGGTAAGCAGTATCGCGGAACAGATTGCTGTTAAATGCATAGGTGGTCAGATTGATCGGGGTCCAGATTGCCCCCTGTTGAGCCTGGCGGAGCTTATCGTCCAGTTGGGAGTCCTGGCCTAACATATAGGATACAATCCGGGTGTCAAATTCCCTTCCCACCGTAGCGGCTGTCAGGATCACATGTTTCACCTCAGGTTGAATTTGATCCAACCGGGCGACCAGCAGTGCCCGGGTATCTCCTGGAAGAACTGCGGTGCTTTCTTCCTTTAGTGCTAATCCATTTTCAGTTTCAACCAGCTGGTTTTCTTCCTGCAAATAGCGGATAATCTGTTCGGTAAATAATGGGTTACCTTCTGAATAGCGAACGAGGATGTCTCCGAACTCCGGGGTGATTTTAGCGCCATTGAGGAAATTAGCCGCAATGTTCCGGATACCTTTGGCATCAAATGGGGAGAGGGTGATCGTTTCGTACGGAACGTCCTCACCCAGGCTGTCGTCTTCGGCCAGGTCACGGTTGGTGGCGATGATGAATATGGGGTACTGTTCGCTATCGGGTTGGTTGGCGCTGCGGTAAAGCTGCTGTAAGAGCACTTTCGAGTCGCTGTCTATCCACTGCAAATCCTCAATGAACAGGATCACCGGGTGTAGCAGACTTTCAGCTTTAATCAGTGAGACCAGGCCGATGATCGTATTCTCGTACCTGCCCTGGGGGTCCAGCTGTTCATAAAGGGAATCGTCCCAGGATAAGTTGACCAAACTGCCCAAAAATGAACGCGTGCGGTCTAATTCTGCGGCCAGGTCTGGGTCTCCTGTCTGACCAATCAGCTGGTCCATGCGGCGGTTGAAGTTGCGCTTGTTCCGGGCGTCGGCGTTGGAATCCAGCACTTCGAAGTTGGATTTCGCCCAATACCGGAAGGGGTTGAACGACCGCCGCAGCATCTGGTCGGTTTGGCAGCGGGCGATCAGGAAATCCTCCACCGGGAAGGCAGCGTTAGTCAGCAGTTCATGGATCAAGCGACTTTTACCGATCCCCGGTTCTCCGGCAATCACTACTGGCTGGGGAAATTGATGGTTCGCGAGTGGCTGGGCAAATTTGACCAGTTGGGCCAGTTCTTTTTCACGGCCAAAAAATGTTCCGGATACGGGAAGGGCAACATTCTGACGCCGTTCAAACAGGGTGAAGACCTTCTGCTTTTCCTCAAATCCCTTGAAATAGAATTCTCCTCCCGGTTCGATCTCAAAATATTGTCCTATCCGGGTAGCGATCGATTCGTCCACCCAGACCTCTCCCCGCGGGGCGGTGGTCATGAAGCGCGCCGCCAGGTTTACTCCCTGTCCATAGCAGGTATACTCTTCCCGCAGAGAACTGCCGATAAAGCCAGCATGGGCGATGCGGTAGGTGACCCCGGCGTTAATGGGGATGCTGGTTTCGGTTTGAAGCGAAAGGATGAAGTTCAGCGCCCGGCCAATATCGTTCTCGTAGGAGATAGGCGCACCCCAGAACAACAGCATGTGTGCGCCTTTGTCTCCAAAATCGATCCGGTTGAGCAGCCCGCCAAATTTATCCTGGAGCGAAAAGAAAGTTTTCAGGAAGATCTCCAATTGCGGCTCGGTACGTACGGTGGGCAGGCTGATGAACATGTTGACCACATAGCGGAATTCCCCCATCAGGTTTTGGGTCAGAATTGATTTCGGGTAGAAGCGTGTGGCGTTTTCCAAATCAATCTCGGTTTCTGGGATGGGGCCAGCTGGTGGGAGCGGCGCATGGACACTTTTAAGGATGAAATGGTCAGCTATCGGTTCGGTCTCCAGGACAGGAGAAAGCATTTCACATGTCGTTGGGTCAAGGACGATTTCCCCTTTCCGGGCCAGCATCTGCGATTCATTGCAGGCATCTATTGCCGAACCTCGGAAATAATAGGTAGCGCGCTGATGATCTCCTGAAGAGATGATCCCCCAATTGGCTTCCCCCGATGAAATACCAATTCGGACAGAGATGGAAAAACTCCCAACAGGTGTTTGCGGTGCCGGGTATGCATGGATAAGTTCCTGGATTTCAGTGGCGGCTGCAATAGCATGCCGGAGGGATTGATGCCCGTCGCCATCCAGAGGAAACAGGGCCGTGATGGCATCCCCGGCGAAGTTGGTCACAAATCCCTGATGCTGGTAGACACTTTCAATCATCGGTGTGAATAATTCCCGCATGATCCCCGCCACGATCTCAGCACCATATTGCCCCACCTGCATGAGGGAGCTTGTCATTGCAGAAAACCCGGATAAGTCTGCAAACAGGCAGGCAGCCTGCAGCGAACCGTATTGGTTCCCTTCCCGGTACTGCCTGAGAATGAATTGGGGTACTAGAACATGCACGGGACCGACCTCCGGCACCGATAGATCAGGTGAAATAAATTGTAATTTTTGCGTTGTTGCAGTCGGGTGCTTTCATTAAGATGGGGTACCCGGCTGGTGTGGTGGTACGAGGAAAATGAGTGAAGGAAATGCGTATTTCCTCCTGCTAATCAGCTTCTATCCGGGAGAACCCCATCCAACAGGGGGGTCCTTGATCCAGTCGGTGAATTGGGCTTTGCCGACTTTGGCTGCGACATTGATGCTTTGATTTTTAAATGCAACCCAATCGCCTTTGGTCTTATCGAAATAGACCAGTTCCAAGGTATCCAGTCCTTTTTGCAGAACCAATGGGTGGGTTTCTACATCAACGGTGATGGGGACTTCCAAGGTGACCGGTTTCTTGAAACTGGCTTTTTGGTTGGCTCTCTGCTTATAGTCTGTATTTTGTTTAAAAAAGAAGATGTTCCCCAGAACTTTGATGATTGTAAAGGTGACGCTTGTCGGGGGTGTGGGGACCGCCTCACTGGTGACATCCAAGCCGGCATCATCAAAGGTCACCTTGATATTGCCATGACTTAAGGTTTTAGTATTTGCCATCCGTTTGCTCCGCCTTTCTGAATTTGTCGAAAAATTATAGAGAT
>QKGK01000560.1 GCA_003250455.1 Chloroflexota bacterium
ACACCTTTGAGGTCGAAGAAGTCCATGGTTTGCTTTCCCTGCTGCTGCCAATCGGGGAGCTGTCGAACGCCGGTCAGGACCATTCCCAGCCGGAGGGACTCATCCGGCAGACGGATGCCATCCTCGGTTTCTTCTTCAGATACCAGGAACACGCTGCCGATCTCGAACAGGGCAATCCGCTCGCTGATGCGGGAATTGTACTCCAAGGTCTCCAGCATGCTGGACATGATCGACATGCGCATGGCGAAGCGATCCACGGCGATCGGATTGACGATTTTCAGATAGGACACTTCTTCATCCACAGCTCCACCCGGTATGCGGCGGGCTTCCCGCTCCGGCGAGGTCAGCCGGTAAGAGATAATCTCCTGCATCCCGGCGCGCACCAGCAGGTCGCGGATGTTCTCCTCAAAGTCCAATTGAGGCGTATTGCGCTGCACAGGCAGCATATCGGACATGCGGGTTGCGGGGATATTGTCATACCCATAGATACGGGCAATTTCTTCCATCACATCGGCCTTGCCATTCACTGGGATCGATTCAATATCCAGGCGGTGATCGGGGACAGCCGCCAGTACGGTGTCGCCCTCGATCTTGCAGTCAAACTCCAGCCGGCCCAATATTTCGGCGATTTCCGCCGGGCTGAGATCGATCCCCAGCCAGCGGCGCACGTCTTTGGACGTCACCGGTACAACAACCACTTCTGCTGGGAGCGGATATTCGTCCACCAGCCCCTGGTCAATCCTGCCGCCCGCGGTTTCTAGCATCAGCCTCAGGCCCAAACGAACGCCGCGTTCGGCCATCGCCGGGTGCACCCCGCGGGAGAAGCGGTAAGAAGCCTCGGAGTTCATCCGCAGGTAGCCCAGCGACTTGCGGATGTTGATCAGGTTCCAGTTCGCCCCTTCCAGCAGCACCGTAGTGGTCTGGTCGGTCACTTCGGTATCCATCCCGCCCATGATCCCGGCAATCGAATGGGACCCGGCAGTGTCGCAAACCAGCACGGTGAAGGGTTCCAGGCTGCGGGTTTCGCCATCCAGGGTGGTGATCTTCTCACCCGGTTCGGCGGTGCGGGTGATGATCGTGGGGGCTTTACCACCAGCCCGCCGTACCAGTTCGTCGTAATCAAAGGCGTGCAGCGGCTGGCCGATGTCGAACATCACATAGTTGGTCACATCCACAATATTATTGATCGGGCGCTGGCCGATCAGCTTGAGGCGGCGCTGCATCCACCTGGGGCTGGGTTTGATCTCAATGCCTTCGATCAGGCCGAGCACAAAACGGGGGTTCATCTCCGGCTTCTCAATCTGGATGCTGACCTTGCCTTCAATCGGGCTGCCCTCAGCCAGGTAGCTGGTATCGGGCTGGCGCAGTTCGCGCTTGAAGATCGCAGACGCCTCGCGTGCCACGCCGTAGATATTGGCGTCCCGGGCAATGTTGGGGGTGATGGCAATATCCAATACGGCATCCCCCATATAGTCCGCCAGCGGCATCCCGGCAGGGGCATCCTGCGCCAGGAACATGATACCTTCATGTTCCTCAGAGATGCCCAGCTCCTTCTCGGAGCAGATCATCGAATAGGATTCCACACCGCGGATGCTGGTGCGTTTAAGTTTTGTCAGCACAAAGCCTTCCTGGTGCCCATCATAGATCTGGGCGCCTTCTTTGGCATACGCCACCTTCAAGGTGGGATTCAGCGGGCCTTTGCCCTTATATTCCCACAGGTTCGGCGCACCGGTCAGCACGGTGTGGATCATCTCGCCATCGTTCAGCTCGCAGAGCACCAGCCGGTCGGCGTTGGGGTGCGGGTTGACTTCCAGCACCTCGGCCACCACAATTGTGTCTTTATCCCAGGGAAGCCCGGAGATTTTGAAATCGTGCTTATCGCCCGGCGGTGGTGCCAGCCCAATGAAGTCGATCTGCTCCACTTCCAGCCCGGCCAGGGTCAGCTTGTGGGCCAGTTCCTCAATGGGAATATCTTTTACATCTACATAATCACTCAACCAAGAAAGGGGTACTTTCATGTGTGTCTCCTAAAAAAGCGTTTGTTTTCGCTGTATTTTTTCCAAAATTAGCAATCGTTTTTCTCTAGTAACCAGGCACCAAGGCACCTAGTAACCAGGAGGCAGATCATCGTCCTCTACAAAATACTCGCCGCTCACTTCCCGGATATTTGCACCCGGTTCATTAGCACCTTTTTTACTCTTTTTGAGATAGGCAATATAGCCAGAGATCATCTTGCGGATTTCAGCAATTTGGTTATTCAGTTCTGCCAGGATTTCTTCATCCAGATAGCCAACCTCTTTGGCAAAATACAGGTGACTTGAAGTTTCATCCAGAGAACCGCGAGCAATATAACAAAAGCGGACACCTTCCTGGTAATAATATCGCCCGTAGCCTTCCGCAATGTTGGCAGCAATACTTTGAGAGGAACGACGAAGTTGGGAGGACAATGCCCATTTTTCTACTTCTGGTAGCAGCGGCAAAACCTCCTGGTGGATAAGATTCGCCGAGCCAATACTTTTCTGCCAAACTGCCAATCCTTCCCAACCTTTGTCCATTCCGCTACCTCATCCCTCGTTGCCTAATCACTAATCATTCGTTGCCTAATTCCTCGGTGCCTGATCACTAATCACTCGTTGCCTAGTTACTCGTTACCTGCTCCCTAGAACTGCTCCAGGAAGCGCAGGTCGTTGCGCCAGAAGTTGCGGATATCGTCGATCTGGTGCAGCAGCATGGTGAGCCGTTCCGGCCCGATGCCGAAGGCAAACCCGGTGAACTTTTCCGGATCGTAGCCGCCAAAGCGCAGCACGTTGGGGTGCACTACCCCGCTGCCGAGGATCTCCAGCCAGCCGGTGTACTTACATACCGGGCAGCCTTCACCGCCGCAGATGAAGCATTCCATATCCATCTCGGCGCTCGGCTCGGTGAAGGGGAAGTGCGAAGCGCGGAAGCGGGTGCGCACCTCCCGCTGGAACAGCCGGCGGGCGAAGTCGGAGAGCGTCCCTTTGAGGTCGCCAAAGGTGATGTCCTCGCCCACAGCCAGCCCTTCCACCTGGGTGAACTGCATTTCAGAACGATAGGAAACCTGCTCGTAGCGGAAGCACATCCCCGGCAGGATCACCCGGATCGGATCGGGGTGATATTCCCGCATGGCATGCACCTGCCCCGGGGAAGTATGCGTGCGCAGGATCACGCCTTCCTGGTTGGTGTAGAAGGTATCCCACATATCGCGTGCCGGGTGGTGTGCCGGCATATTCAGAAAGGTGAAGTTATAATCGTCCGTCTCCACCTCGCGGGATCGGTACACCTGGAAGCCCATATCACCAAAGATACGGTAAATGAGGCGCATGGTCTGGGTGACCGGGTGCAGGTGCCCGACCTGCGGTGTCCTGCCCGGCAGGGTCACATCCAGCTTGTCGGTTTCCAGCGCTTTCATCAGCTCGCGCTGTTTGACCGCTTCCCGGCGTGCTTCCATAGCAGATTCCAGCGCCTGGCGCACTTCATTGGCGCGCTTGCCCACCAGCGGGCGTTCCTCTTTGCTCAGCTCGCGCATCACGGTAAAGGCTTCGGTCACCGTCGATTTTTTACCCAGATACTCCGCCCGCCACTGCAGCAGGCTCTCTTCGTCATCCAGGTGCGCCAGTTCTGCCAGCGCTTTCTGTTCGGTTTGGTCTAATTTTTCGAGCATGGTTACTCCTACAATAATTTTTGGTGCAGTTGTCCAATTGTACTTTAAACAAAACAACCCGCCCTCATTGGGACGGGATTTTGCACACACTTCCCGCGGTACCACCCAAATTAATCAATGGTAGATTCGCTCTTACACCAACGGCAGAGGTCTCGCCTCTACGATTGGCTTCCGGTATAACGCCCGGTCTGCGTCTCAGACTACTAAACGGACGTGATTACATCCGTCATTGACCTGAGCGGCTCGAGAGGGAACTTCGGCTGGTTTCACCAGAGCCGGGGTTTCAGTCTATGCCCCAGCCTCCCTGACAGCTTCCCCCAGCTTACTTTCCTCTGTCATCGCCAGTAATAATATGAAGATGCCCTATTATGCGAAGATTTGTGTAAGATGTCAAGGGTTCACATGGCGCGAACCAGGGCTTTTCGTAAATATCATTACGAGCG
>QKGK01000568.1 GCA_003250455.1 Chloroflexota bacterium
ACATCCGGGTATTCAGGATTATCATACCGGTGATGCAAATCTGGCCGGACGACCATGCACCCATAGTAAGCCGCTAAACGCAGTCCTTTCAATGGCTTTTTCACTAATTCTTTGATCCGGTCCAGCCCGATATCGTTAAAAATGATATCAAGTGCATGTCGGACATCCACAGAACCAGGGTTGTAGTGCAGATCACCAGCAGATAGCGCTTCATTGATCCGTTTCTGGAAGACTACATCTTCCTGCATGTAATGGTCTGTTTTGGTCAGGTTTAAATAGCATGCACTGCATGCTGCCATCAAAGTTTTGGTGCCGTTCGACATCTGCTCAGCAATCGCCAGGTTTCTCCCGACCAACGCATGGGAAACTGTCCGATTTACTGCACTGTATTCTGTTGCACCGCAGCAATTCCAATCGTCCAGTTCCAAAAGCTCCATACCTAAAATAGGCTCAATGGCCTTTATTGAATCCAGATATGGCCGTGCGCTGCGCTGCATAGAGCACCCGGGATAAAATAGGTACTTCATAAGGTTGCCTCCAGTTCTTTGGCTCGGGCCATGATCTTTCGGAGCTGATCAATTTTTTCGATCTTATGGGGTGTCATGTCCATGCGGCCTTTGGTCAGCAAACCCATTCCCAATTCAACGACCCCCGGGATACTTGTGGGCATATGTGCCAAACTATGGCGTGTTGCCAATCCAAACTCAAAACTTCTGCCATATCTTTCTACATACCCCGTAAATGTTTCTGAAAAGTCTCTCGCTGTATTGGCGTGGGACTTCCCTTTCGCAACCGCCAGGGTCTTCAGTGTGTACATGATGTCGGTGATTTTCACATCCTGGGGGCATCTAACCGTGCACAGATAGCAGGAAACACACAGCCACGGCGTATTACTATCCAATACTTCTTCTTCCAGTTCGGCTCGAAGCATGGCAAAAAGCTGCCGGGGCGTGTGATCCATATCCTGTCCGGAAGGACAGGAACCACCACATGTTCCACATTGTATGCACATCTCCAATCGTGAATCACCTGGCGTTCGGTCTTCAACCCACTCAATCAGCGCTCTACCTTTGAGCTGATCGATCCAGGGACCTTTCCTGGTTTCGTGAGTCGTAACAGCCAAATCACACCTCCTTGTTATTGGTTACTCTTTTGTGTAAATTTTCACAAAACACTGTCGCAAAAAAATAACGACATTAATTATTGGAATTAATGGAAATGGGTAAATTGGACTGTGATGAAGGATTTAGGAATGTGGCTGGAATGTAGGCAGTGAAGTAGCTACATTGAAAACAGAATGATCTGGAGGAGATACCCAACCCAATTAACTCAAAGAACAGGTCGTATCGAGATTCTCCTATTAATCTACATTTATCTTACAAAGATTGGTTCATCGGTATAATTGACATTTGTCCTCTCCCATAAAGGACAAATGTCATCCCAAGTTAATTGTATAATGTGGCTGGAGCCAATTATGCACGAACTATCCGTTACCGAAAATATCCTGGATATAGCACTGAAACACGCAACAGAGGCTCATGCTGCTAAAATTACCATCATCCACCTGGTGATCGGAGAGCTGTCTTCCATCGTGGATGATTCGATCCAATTTTACTGGGATTTTCTGGCCAAAGATACCATCGCCGAAGGTGCAGCGCTCCATTTCCGCAGGCTCCCGATTGAACTTGAGTGTTTGGAATGCAATACCCGCTATGTGCCTGCAACACAGGAAATGGCCTGTCCGGAATGTAACAGCCAAAGATTCTCCATCATCCAGGGGGAGGAGTTCTTTTTGGAAGCAATTGATATTGACAAGACCGAAACGACATAGAGGTTATTATGAAGGATCGTATAGAAGTTGTAGAAAATATCATGGGGGCCAACGACAGACTGGCTGCTGATAACCGGGCCAAGCTGGATAAACATCACATTTTTTCCATCAACCTGATGGCCTCCCCAGGTGCGGGGAAAACCTCTCTGATCGAAAATACCGTCCCGGCATTAAAAGATAAATTCCGTATCGCCGCAGTGGACGGTGATATCGCCACCAGCATCGACGCCGACCGTGCAGCCGCTGTTGGGGCCGCTGCAGTACAGATCAATACCGGCGGCGAATGCCATTTGGATGCGGTCATGCTCCGCCAGGCCTTGAACCAGATTGACCTGCCGCAAACAGATCTGCTCGTTGTTGAGAATGTGGGGAACCTGATCTGCCCGGCCAGCTTTGCCCTTGGCACCCACAAAAGCGTGCTGGTAGCATCCATACCCGAAGGGGATGACAAGCCATACAAATACCCTGGAATTTATCGTGGGGTGGATGTGTTGATCATCAATAAGATTGACTTACTGCCTTATATCCCCTTCAGAATGGAATATTTCCGGCAAGGGGTAGAAATGCTCAATCCAGGGCTGAAAACCTTCCCCCTCTCCTGCAAAACAGGTGAAGGCGTGCAGGAGTGGCTGGAGTGGCTCGAACTGCAAGTAACAGCCTTCAAGGAGACATCCAAATAGACGAGCGAATCGGCGCACGCATTCACATCAACGGGATCGTCCAGGGGGTCGGTTTTCGTCCTTTTGTTTTTAACCTGGCGGAAAAATATGGTCTGATGGGATGGGTGCGCAACACCTCCGCCGGGGTTGATATCGAAGTGGATGGGAATCCCCTCACGCTTGAAATATTTGCACAGGATTTGCAGTCACTTGCGCCGCCGCTTTCCAAAATTGACGAGTTCACACTTACTAGAATCAATGCCCAGGGATTTGATTCATTCACCATCACCCACTCCGAAAATGACCCGAATGCTTTTGTACCCATCTCTCCGGATGTCACCATTTGCGAGGACTGCCTGAGAGAACTTTATAACCCAAAAGACCGGCGCTACCGCTACCCGTTCATCAACTGCACCAACTGCGGTCCCCGGTTTACGATCATCCAGGATATTCCCTACGACCGCCCAATGACCACCATGGCGGATTTCCCCATGTGCCCGGATTGCGAGGCGGAATATAAAAACCCCAGAGACCGCCGCTTCCACGCCCAGCCGGTCGCCTGTCCGGTGTGCGGCCCGCATATCTGGCTGTCCCCTGATGGGGAAAGCGATTCCGGACTGCGGGAGGAAGCTGCCCTGCAGGAAGCCCGGCGCATGCTCGCTGCCGGGAAGATCCTTGCTATCCGGGGGCTGGGCGGGTTCCACCTGGCGTGTGATGCCACCAATGAAAAGGCGGTCTCCACCCTGCGCCAGCGAAAGCTTCGGGTGGGCAAACCATTCGCGGTAATGTTCCCTTCTATGGATGCAATCGAAACCCATTGCGAATTATCGGAGGCTGAGCGGGAACTGATCTCCAGCCGGGAACGCCCGATCGTGATCGTTCGTCGAAAACCGGAAAGCACAATTGCCCCAGATGTGTCTCCCGGCCAGCACACCCTGGGCGTGATGCTCCCCTATACACCGCTGCACAGCCTCTTGCTGAAGCCCGCCCCTGGTTTCCCCAATGCCCTGGTGATGACCAGCGGAAACCTGAGTGATGAGCCGATCGCGATCCATAATTTGGAAGCCAAGGACCGGCTCCAAGACCTGGCCGATGCCTTCCTGCTGCACAACCGGGATATATACGTCCGCTGCGATGACTCGGTTGTCCGGGCAGTACATCACCCGATAAAAGGGGACACCCTCTTCCCGATTAGAAGAAGCCGGGGGTACGCCCCCTTCCCTCTGCGCACCGATTGGGAAATGCCCCAAATCCTGGCTGGAGGCGCAGCCCTCAAAAACACCTTCTGCCTGACCAAAGGGAAATACGCTTTCATCAGCCACCACATCGGCGATCTGGACAATTACGAGACTCTCACTGCATACCAGGAGGGGATCAAGCACTTCCAGCGCATTTTCAGGGTTGCACCGGAATTTCTCGCCTACGACCTGCACCCCGATTATCTTTCCACCCGCTACATCATCCAGCGGGCAGAACAGGAAAACCTCCCCGCCCTGGGCATCCAGCATCACCACGCCCATATCGCTGCCTGCATGGCCGAAAACGCCATTCCAGCAGAGGAGCAGGTCATTGGCATCAGCTTTGACGGTACCGGCTTTGGCACGGACGGCACCATTTGGGGAGGCGAATT
>QKGK01000217.1 GCA_003250455.1 Chloroflexota bacterium
AAGGCAGCAGTGCCTTTTTATGGCCCCCTTCCACCCATTGAGGATATCCCCGGGATCAATGCTCCGGTACTGGCTATTTATGCCGGGAACGATCAAAGGATCAACCAAGGCATCCCGGCAATTGAGGAAGCAATGGCTCAGGCAAATAAGATCTATGAAAAGATCATCTACCCGGACACAGACCATGCTTTCCACAACGACACTGGTTCACGGTATGCCCCGGAAGCTGCCCGGGATGCCTGGGAGCGCACCCTGATGTGGTTCGAAAAATATCTCTAGTCACTGTGCGGTTGTTAGCCACAATTTTCAGGACCTGGAGAATCGTAAACAAATGTTAAAACGAAGAAGAATCTTGAGAGTCAGCTTGAACGATTTAGGCCTGTTCATTCTTTTCCTTTTACTCTTCCCGGCGTGTGCAGTCGATCCGGAAAGCTTTCCCAGCCAATCAACCCTGCCAGTTGGCGAAGCCCCTGAGAGCCTTGAAGCAGAGATTTCAGGAGATGTGACCATTCAAGAATTTCCTGTACCAGCAGGTTCTCACCCGCACGATGTGGCACCTGCGCCAGATGGGAGTGTGTGGTATACCGCCCAGCGCCTGGGAGAATTAGGCCGGCTTAACCCGGTCACCGGTGAAACGTACCATATTCCTCTCGGATCCGGGTCAGCCCCACATGGGGTGATTGTCGGCCCGGATGGGGCACCCTGGATAACAGATGGAGGTTTGAATGCTATTGTCCGGGTAGATCCTGTTACAGAAGAAATTCAGACCTTCCCGCTGCCGGATGGGAATGGGAATGCCAACCTGAATACGGCTGCATTTGATGATAACGGCGAGCTCTGGTTCACAGGTCAAAACGGGGTCTATGGCCGGTTGGTTCCGGATACGGGGCAGATAGAGGTGTTCTCCGCTCCTCGCGGCCGCGGCCCCTATGGCATCACCAGCACACCCGGAGGCGAGATTTACTATGCGTCGCTGGCGGGCAGCTATGTTGGCAAAGTTGACCGGGAAACAGGCTCCGTTGTTGTTCTGGATCCGCCGACTCCCAGCCAGGGTGCCCGGCGGGTATGGTCTGATTCGCAGGGACGAATCTGGGTGAGCGAGTGGAATGCCGGTCAAGTTGCGCTGTATGACCCCGCACTGGATACCTGGCGAGAATGGAAGCTCCCAGGTGATCACCCGCAAACTTATGCTGTATACGTCGATAACCTGGACAGGATCTGGTTAAGCGATTTTGGGGGAAATGCCCTGGTGAAATTTGATCCGGATGGGGAGAAATTTACGGTTTACCCCCTTCCAAGTGCCAATGGACAGGTGCGCCAGATCCTTGGGAGACCGGGTGAGATTTGGGGGGCAGAATCTGCCACTGATCGCCTGGTTGTAATCCGTACAGGCAACCGGTAGTCCAGACGCATCAATCTCTCTGGTCGAAATAACGCAGGAGTTTGTTCCCTTCCTTGGTGCGCCAGGCCTCGTATTCCGAACTTAATGCCGGGTCATTTTTGATGAATGCCGAAGCCCATAGCACCATAGTGGCGCAGTGAGCAGCGATGAAAAGGTCCAGGTGCTGGTACTGTTCTTCTGGAAGGGTCCGCACCTGGTTGTACCCTTCAATAAAAGCATCTCGGAATTCAGGAAACTCTTTTGTCCACGGCCATTGGGAAAAGATCAGTCCTATATCCCACATCCAATAGCCAAAGCCGCAGTCCTCAAAATCAATCAGGCGCGGCTGTCCAGCTTTGAAGAGCAAGTTTTCTAGATACATGTCACAGTGAACCAGCCCAAAGGCATCCGGTCCTTTGCCAAGCGACTCCATTACTGACCGGGCTTTTTCGGAAACGAACTTGAAAGGTTCTTGGAAATGCTTTGGCATGGAGGCGATCAGTTCTTCAACGGGTGTACGGAGCACACCGTTCCCAAGCTGACCAGCCCAATCCCAGGTTGGTCGTTCAAAGCCTTCAGGGGGGTTCCAACTAGTTGAAAATAGGTGAAGTTGCGCAACGAGACTTCCCCACGCACGCAGATGATGTAATCGTAAACCTTTTTTAAAATGCCGCCCATCTACCCAGCGCATTAACGACACATGCCGGTCTGGCACACCGGGAATGGAAATGGTTGTCAGCAAATCCCCTTCAAGGGTAGGTACCGGTTCAGGTACAGGCAGATCTGCTTCTCGGCGCAAAGCTGCAAGCCAGGTCAGTTCTCCCAAAATACCCCTGAAATGACTGGTGGAGAGAATCCGCAGGTTGTAACGATTCGGCACATAGGGATCGGATTGATCGGTCTCTGGTACAGGCCCAGGCACATCCACCCGGAAAATGATGTTGCCCTCCGAATGGGTGAATGTCAAGTTTGCCCCAGACAATCCATAGACTTCTAAGGCGGCTTCCGCGAGTTTCCGAAGTCGGCGCAATCGCCCTAGTCTGGTAAGTTCTTTGTAAGGTTTCACATCCATTTCCTCCTCATTTCTTAGCCACCCTGCTAGAAAAAGTACAGGTGTTCGGTTATGGAGATATCTGGACCCATACGTGCTTCCCTTTTCTGCTGACCAACCCCATGATCAAGTTGTAAATCGCAAATAATTCGAGGGAGAACGGCAAGTAGCCGCCGTAGCCGAGAAGTGGCATCTCAAAAATATGGAAAAAGTCAACAAAAGGAATGTGATACACCCATTTGGGATACGAATAAAAGTTCCACATTTCCCAAAAAAAACTGCAAATCAGGCAGCCCACCCATAGCGCCAACACCGGTCGCCAATCGCCTACTGCAGTATACCGGGCCAAGGAGCGATTACCCAACCACACGTTTAGAGGCTCTAAAATGAAATAGAGCGATATCCACAAAAAGGGGAAGAAATAAACGGGCCAGATTAAAAGCAGACCTAACATCAGCCAGCCCGCCACGAAAAAGCCCAACACCACCTTTTGGGTCGGAAGGATCCGGAATCCGGGTCGCACCTTTGCCAACCAGTTGAAGGTGCTGGCGAGCTCTGCTGTGCCAAATACTGCCGGCATAACCGTCGAGAAGCTCAACGAGGCTAGCAATGCGTACTGGAAGTGGGTGAAGAACTCCCGGCCCTCGTAAACCCAGTTCTGTGTTCGCCAGTTGAGCACTTCAAAGAGCCACCAGGCTGGCATCGAGAGAACAAATAATGCCACATATGCTCTGGCGTTGCGCGCCAGCATCGAACTGCCTTTGCGTAGGAGGACCAGTGCGTCAACCGTCAGGCAGTAGCCTAACCACAATGGAAAAAAAGCCCATTGCGTCCGCAGGCCGGGCAGGGACCAATTAAGGATCCAGAAAACTCCTACCAACCCGAGCCCCACCCATCCATGAATGGGCCAATTCCTGGCAAACGATTTCATTCGCTCCAAACCGCGCCAGACTTTTCTTGAAGATACCATGCCCGGTCCTTGATGAGCAAGAAAAGCGGGATTATATTGATGCTCAGAACCGCAAAATCGAAGATCCCAAATTCGTCGGTGATAGTCAGGAGAGAGATCCCGGATAAAAGCGGTAGTGCCAGAAAATAAGCAACCAGGCTGCGTTTTCTGAGAAAGACAAATAAAACCAGGAGCATGCCAGCAGTTACAAAACCCAGAGCAGCCATGATCCCTGTCACAAGGGGTTCATCTCGAATCGCTGGATGGGCATTGGCGGCGATGATGAGACCAAATGCGAACCAAATAAGCGCATTAAGCAAGATGAACATCCGTGCAGTGAAGACCGAAGATTTCATGGTTAAATTATAACGATTTTTCCCCGAAGTTTTTTCTGTCTTTGTTGTGCAAACGGTGAAAAGGAGCTTATGAGAAAACAGTCTAACTCGCTGTTACCTTGAGTCTCTGACGGTCAAAACCCATATCCTCAATTAAGTGACTTCTGACCATTACACAAAGACCTCTGGTAAATCCTTACCAGAGGCACCCCTATTTTCCCTACATGGTCTGCGTTGTCTACCTGTTTACCCAGGGCTGCCGGTGAAAATACGAGACATCCTTGGAGTCCTTGTATCCGGATTCATGCCACTCAAAATTGGACGTATTGTGCGACCGACATCCCCAGCAGCGCCACCACCATCAGTATGACCCCCCACTGACCAAGCTTTATCAT
>QKGK01000216.1 GCA_003250455.1 Chloroflexota bacterium
CTGCCGAAGCGTTATTCGGATACACGGCAGAAGAGGCCATTGGCAAAAATATCGATTCCCTGGTAGCCAACCACCCCTCAATTCGTGAGGAAGCTGAATCGCTCACAGAGCGCTTCATTGTCGATATCGGCAAACTTCAACTCAAATCCCAGCGAACCCATAAAGACGGCCACCTGATCGACGTCACCATCGATGCGGTACCTGTAATGATCGACGGCGAAGTGATCGGCTATATCACCATCTACAACGACATCTCCGAAGTGGAAAAAGCCCGCCGTGACGCTGAAGAAGCCAACCACGCCAAGAGCGCCTTCCTGGCTAACATGAGCCACGAACTGCGCACCCCGCTGAATGCCATCATCGGCTTTACCCGCATCGTCAAGCGCAAGGCGGACGGTGCCCTGCCCGAAAAGCAGATCAACAACCTTGACAAAGTCCTGGTCAGTGCCGAGCACTTACTGGGGCTGATCAACACCGTGCTGGATATTTCCAAAATCGAAGCCGGCCGCATGGACTTGCACATTTCCAATTTCGAGATCAAGCCGCTGGTAGGCCTGGTGCTTGCCACCGCACAGCCGCTGGTCAAGCAGGGAGCGGTGGAGCTTACCAGCGACCTGCCCGATGACTTACCTCCCGTCCAATCGGACCTTGAAAAGGTCAAACAGGTGCTCATCAACCTGCTGAGCAATGCCGCTAAGTTCACGCACGAAGGTGAGATCAGCGTCAGCGTCCAGGAAGTGGGTGGCACTATCTGTGTGGATGTCTCGGATACAGGCATTGGCATTTCTCAGGAGGCCATTGGACGTATCTTCGAGGAATTCCAGCAGGCCGACAGCAGCACCACCCGAGAATATGGCGGCACTGGCCTTGGGCTTTCCATCAGCCGCAGCCTGGCCCGGTTACTGGGCGGAGACCTGACCGTTGCCAGCGAAATGGGCAAAGGCTCCACCTTCACACTGACCTTCCCGGTTCGATATGGAGAGGGAGCAGAAGGCCAACCGTCCAGCGTGCAGAAAGCCGTCCCCGATGGAGATGCAGCTCTGGTGCTGACGATTGACGACAATGATGATGCCATTTATTTGATGAAAGAGAATCTGGAAGGCGCAGGGTACCGGGTAGCAGTCGCCCGTAACGGGGAAGAAGGCCTGGCCATGGCTCGTGAGCTGCACCCCTTTGCCATCACACTGGACATCATGATGCCCAAGAAGGATGGCTGGCAGGTGCTGCACGATTTAAAGTCTGACCCAGCCTCTCGAGACATCCCGGTGATCATGATCTCTATTATCGACAAAAAAGCGCTTGGCTTCCGGCTGGGGGCTGCTGATTACCTGGTCAAGCCCCTGGACGACGACCGCATTCTGGAAACGCTGGCCAAGCTGAAACTGAAAAACGGTGACAAGCCATTCAAACGTCTGCTGGTGGTGGACGACGATCCCAACGTTTCCGACATGATCCAGCAGCTGCTGGAAGGCAGTGGTTACCAGGTCGATTCGGCTGCTGATGGGTTGGTCGCCCTGGAAAAGGTCGAGAAAACCAAGCCGGATGCAATTTTGCTGGATCTGATGATGCCGCGGTTGGATGGGTTTGGCTTGCTCGAAGAATTAAAGAAAAAACCAGCTTATGCTGATTTACCAATCATTGTGTTGACCGCCAAACTCCTGACCGAGGAAGAAAAGAACGCCTTGAAAGAATCTGCCGGACGTGTAATCCAGAAGCAGGGGCTTTCCGGGGAAGCTTTGCTGGCTGAGATCAGCAGCACAATCCGAAATACAATTTAGCATTGGATGGATGGATGGATGAAAAAAATTTTGATCGTTGAAGATGTCGATATGAACCTGGACCTATTGGTGCAGCTCTTGGAAGATGATTACGCCCTGGTTGCTGCCCGTGATGGCCTCGCCGGGGTGGAAATGGCGGGAAGTGAAAAGCCCGACCTGATCCTGATGGATATGTCCCTGCCGGTACTGGATGGCTGGGAAGCCACCCGCCGCATCAAAGCGGATGCCATCACTACTGGCATCCCGGTAATTGGTCTCTCAGCCCACGCCATGGATGGAGACAGTGAGAAAGCCCTGGCAGCCGGATGCGATGCCTATCTGACCAAACCGATCGATGACGAGTTGCTATTCCAGAAGCTCACAGAGTATCTGGGAGAATAATGTCAGAGAAAGCACGCATCCTCATCGTCGACGACGAGCCGTTCAACGTCGATTTCCTGGAACAGGAACTGGAAGACCTGGGTTTCCAGACTCTTTCCGCAGGCAATGGCCGTGAGGCCCTTGAGGTCATCAGCACCGAGTCGCCAGACCTGATCCTGCTGGATATCATGATGCCAGAAATGGACGGGTTTGAGGTCCTCACCCGGCTGAAAGCCCAGAACGGTTACCAGCACATTCCAGTAATCATCATTTCAGCGATGTCCGATATGCAAAGCGTGGTGCGGGGGATCGAACTGGGAGCAGAAGACTACCTCCCCAAACCCTTTGATGAAGTTCTGCTGCAGGCCCGCATCTACTCCGCACTGGAGAAAAAACGTCTGCGAGATGTGGAACAAGCCCACCTGAAAAACCTGGAACGCGAACTGGAGATCGGACACCAGATCCAGTCCGGCTTTCTGCCGGTAGACCTGCCCCAAAAAACCGGCTGGTCCCTGGACACCTTCTTCCGTCCGGCCCGCGAGGTTGCCGGGGATTTTTATGACATCTTTGAGCTCCCCAATGGTCACCTGACAATCATGCTCGGTGACGTGGCCGATAAAGGTGTTGGAGCGGCCCTGTTTATGGCGCTCTACCGCAGTTTGTTGCGCTCGTCCCTAAACAACCCGATGCTGCTGGACGACCCGGGCAACAAGCTAGTCCGTGCCCTGACTCATACCAACAATTATGTCTCCACAACCCACGAAAAAGGTCTATTTGCTACATTATTCGCCTGTATACTGGACCCCGACAGTGGACAGCTCACCTATACCAATGCCGGGCACAACCCGCCACTGCACCTCCAAGGGCAGGCCCATACCTGGATAAAGCCCACCGGCCCAGCCCTGGGCATAATCGAAGGGATGGAATATCAGGCAAAAACGATCACCTTTGCGCCGGGTGACCGCCTGTTCATCTATTCTGATGGGTTGGAAGATGTAAAGACCAGTCAGAACGAATTTTTTGGCAGCCAGCGCCTGGCAAAAACATTTTTAGAATCAGGGGCATCTATCTCCTCGGTCATCCAACAACTGGACGATTTTATACAGGGAGACCCGCAGTACGACGACCTGACGCTATTGATCCTAGAGCGGGAAAAGTAACCATCCATTCTGAACTTGGTTTTGGGCATCATGTCATATTGTTTGTCCAACAAAAATACCCCCGTGAGTGGGGGTATTTTGAGGCCGCGGGACCTGGATTCGAACCAGGGCTTTCTGTTCCAGAGACAGACGTCCTGCCGCTAGACGATCCCGCAACTTAGACGGCGGTTATTCTAACACGTCTGATTATTTTCATCAAGCAAAAATTTCATAATAAACAATTCACGCCCTCTGATTCTTGCCGTGAATTTGATCCCAAATTTGCAATCCAACCGCTACACTCCACGCCTGGGCGATACATCCTCTCGGGGTAAATGGAGCATCTCCATCAAATATTTCACTGATACTTCCCACGCCATGCAGATTCAAATTTTCCAGATATTGATCCAGCAAAGTCAGAATCTCACTATTATCCATTGATATTTTCATTTTGGAGAGCAAGAACGGCCCTATCAACCACGCCCAAACTGTACCCTGATGATAAGCAGAATCTCGCATGAAAAGGTCTCCCCCATAAAAATGTTGATATTTCGGGGAGAAAGGGGATAAACTGCGTACTCCAAAAGGAGTTAAAAGACCATTCTCACACACCGACACAATTCTCTCTAATTGCTCGATTTTTAATGGGGAGAAAGCAACCGCACCAGCGATCAACTGATTCGGACGCAATGTGGGATCATTCCCATTTGGTCCATCCAGAACATCACAGCAATACCCTTCTGTCTCAATCCAAAACCGTTGGAAAGCGCTTTTGACCCGATCAGCTTTTTGGACATATCCACCTTTCTCTATATCCAAAATTTGCGAAAATTC
>QKGK01000272.1 GCA_003250455.1 Chloroflexota bacterium
TGCTATCCGTGCTGCTGCACGGCCTTTCCGGGGCATGGGTAGTCCTGACAGATTACAAGCAGGTGAACAAGTTTCAGAAGGCATTGGCCGTCGTTGTGATTGTTGTGGGGATCGCCGCCTTTTATTGGGGCGCATCCACGATCATCTCGTGGAAGCTGCCTGCCTGACCATTGTATTTTTCGTTCGGAGGATTTGATGAAAGATCTGACAAGTCAATTTTTAGAGTTGGTCCGATTGACTGCGACCAGCCTGCCACCTGATGTTGAGAATGCCATCAAAAAGGCGTATAAGGTGGAAGAAGAAGGGTCTGCAGCGAAAGGGGCACTGGATACTATCCTGAAAAATGTGGAAATGGCACGGGAAAATTCGACTCCCATTTGCCAGGATACCGGGACACCGCTGTTTTATGTGCAATACCCGGAAGGATGGAGCACACGAAAGCTGCGCACTCAAATTCGGGAAGCGGTAGCCCAGGCGACCAAAAATTCCTATCTTCGTCCCAATGCCGTGGATTCGCTCACCGGAAAAAACACCGGTGACAATCTTGGCGATGACCATTACCCCACAATCCACTTTGAAGAAGTTGAAGGGGACACGCTCACTGTTGAGCTGATGCTCAAAGGTGGGGGGTGCGAGAATGTCGGGGCGCAGTATAAGCTCCCAAATGCCAAGTTTAATGCCGGCAGGGATCTGGATGGGGTGCGAAAAGTGGTTCTGGATGCCGTCAATGAAGCCCAGGGGAAAGGCTGTGCGCCGGGGATATTGGGGGTGGCGATAGGCGGAGATCGCGGTTCCTCTTATCTGGCCAGCAAAGAAGCGCTGCTTCGGAGTATGGAAGACAAGAATGATGACCCCGATTTAGCCAAGCTAGAAGAGGATATCTACGAGCAGGCCAATGAACTGGGGATCGGCCCAATGGGATTTGGCGGAAAAACCACCGTTTTGGGTGTCAAGGCGAAATCTACCCACAGACTGCCTGCAAGCTTCTTTGTTTCAGTCTCCTATATGTGCTGGGCATATCGCCGCCGCAAGATGACCGTGCAAGGTGACACGGTTATTTACGGGTAAGAGGTGAGAAAATGATTAAACTGACAATGCCAATTAGTGATGAGGAAATCCGCGACCTGAAAACAGGTGACACCGTTTTGCTCACCGGAATAATGATGACCGGGCGGGATGCAGTTCATAAGTGGATGGTGGATAACTTCATAGACAAGAAAACAACCCCTTCGGATGCAGATGTGGAAGTGTATGAAACGATCAAGCCACTGCTGGATGGGGGGATTATTTACCACTGCGGACCGGTGGTTGCCGGCCTGGACACCGGCGACTATAAGTTTGTTGCTGCTGGTCCGACCACCAGCATCCGTGAAGAACCCTACCAGGGCAAAGTGATGGCCCATTTCAATGTCAAAGGTGTGATCGGCAAGGGGGGGATGGGGCCGAAAACGTTGGCGGCATGCGGGGAGGTTCCTGGGGTTTACTTCCATGCGATTGGTGGGGCGGCTACTTTGATCGCCCAATCGGTAAAGAAGGTGCTGGCAGTCCATAAGATGGAGTTTGGCGTGCCTGAAGCGATCTGGGTGCTGGAAGTGGAAGACTTCCCTGTGGTCGTCACCATGGATAGCCATGGTAACAGCATCCACAGTGAAATTGAAGAAAAATCCAAAGTGGTATTCGACAAGCTGGTTGCCTGATATTTACATTATGCTTTCAAGGAGGGTAAGGAAATTTCCTTACCCTCTTTTGCGTCAATAGGAAGGCTGGGAATGCAAAAGGGGGATGGAGGATTGGTATAATGAATAAGCGGAAACAATCGGAATTTAATAAAGAATTAGGAGATATACATGTCGGCAAACAACTGGGTTGAAATTCGGAAAGGCCTGATCGATGTGGCAATGGGCAGGGAGCCTGCTGACCTGGTGATCCGGAACGGACAATGGGTCAATGTGCAGTCGGGAGAGATCCTGCCCAATTACGACATTGCCGTCAAAGGCGAGCAAATTGCATTCGTGGGAGAAGATGCCTCGCATACGATCGGAGTGGGGACCAAGGTGGTGGATGCTGGGGGTAAATTCATGGTGCCGGGACTGCTGGATGCCCATATGCACGTTGAGTCCGGGATGATCACCGTGACAGAATTTGTGCGCGCTGTTGCTCCACACGGAACTACCGGCATGTTTGTCGACCCGCATGAGATCGCCAATGTGTTTGGCCTTAAGGGCGTTCGACTGATGGTGGATGAAGCGGCAAACCAGCCGGTGCATGTCTGGGTGCAAATGCCTTCCTGTGTGCCTTCTGCCCCGGGACTGGAAACGCCTGGCTCCAGCATTGGCCCTGAGGATGTTGCCGAAGCAATGACCTGGGATGGGATCATCGGCCTGGGTGAGATGATGAACTTCCCCGGTGTATTTTGGGGCGATGACAAGATGCTGGCTGAGATGGCCGAGACTCGCCTGGCCGGAAAAGTGATTGGCGGGCATTACGCCTCACCGGATCTGGGCCTGCCATTCCATGGATACGTTGCCGGCGGACCGGAGGATGATCATGAAGGCACACGTAAAGAGGACGCTATTTCCAGGGTGCGTCAGGGGATGAAAGTGATGATGCGCCTGGGGTCTGCCTGGCACGATGTCGCATCTCAGGTGCGGGCGGTTTTGGACGACGGACTTGATCCCCGGCATTTTATTCTGTGCACGGACGATTCTCATTCTGAAACGCTGGTGAAAGATGGGCACATGGACCGGGTAGTGCGGCATGCGATTGCCCAGGGCCTTTCCCCGATCCGGGCGATCCAGATGGCAACCATCAATACTGCGGAACATTTTAACCAGGACCGGGAAATGGGGATGATCGCTCCCGGACGCTTTGCAGACATTTTACTGGTGGAAGATTTGGCCGCTTTCAAAGTGGAATCGGTATATGCAAAAGGTGAATTAATTGCCCTGGAGGGTGAATTGCTGGTAGACCTTCCGGCATTTCCGTATCCGGTATGGGCAACTCAGTCGGTCAATTTGGGTAAGCCGCTGGCGGCGGAGGATTTCCGTCTGACTGTTGAGAAGGGTAATGGCTCGGTTGTGGCGAATGTGATCGGTGTGATCGAAAACCAGGCACCGACCAAACACCTGCGTTTGGAAGTAAACGTGGTGGATGGAGAAATCCCGGTGGATATTGGCGCAGATGTGGCAAAGATCGCATTGGTAGAGCGCCATCAGGGGACTGGCGGCGTGCAGGTTGGGTTGGTGAGCGGGTTTGGGTTCAGCGAGCCTTGCGGATTGGCAACAACCGTTGCCCACGACAGCCACCACATGATCGTGGTTGGGACAGATGAAGCGGATATGGCCCTGGCGGCAAATACACTGGCGGAGACAAATGGCGGTCAGGTGGTCGTCAGCCGGGGTGAGGTGTTGGGTATGGTAGAATTACCCATCGCCGGTTTGATGTCCAATGAACGCGCAGAGATCGTCGCAGAAAAAGCCGCCACTGTTTTGGATGGATTTGTTAAATGCGGTTGTACGCTGAATAACCCCAATATGCAAATGAGCCTGTTGGCATTGGTAGTAATTCCTGAATTACGGATCTCTGACCTGGGTTTGGTGGATGTGACCAAGTTCGAATTTGTACCGGTGGTTGAGTGATAGATGTGTAGCGAATGGAGTTTTTATGGCAAAATCTGACGAGATTACAATTGATCCACAAATCACTGAGATTGCCCAGGATATTTTCACTGAGCTGGCAAATTTAAAACCGGAGACTTCCCTGAGCTTCCGTCTTTCTCAACAGGGAGCGGATGCAATATCCCAGGCGATTGTGCTCGCTGAGTGGGGGATTGGTGGGAATAAATCAAAATTAAAAGAAACTGCCCTGGAAACCCTTGAGGTTATGGATCAGGTGCCAGCCGGTGAACCCGTGAATGTCAACTTCACGGAATATGAAGTTAAATCTATGGGGGAAGTACTGGCGGTGATCGAAAAAGCACTGGAAACCCATGAGGATGGAGTCCTCCCGTGATTTCGAATAGTATATGCATGTAATCCTGGATTACATGCAATCATAGCTAAAAAACACAAAATGGTCTGGATTTCCAGGCCATTTTGTTATTG
>QKGK01000270.1 GCA_003250455.1 Chloroflexota bacterium
GGGTACCTGACGATCAAATCGACTGCCGAACCGGAAAGATAAGGAGTTTCTTATGCCTGAAAAGAAATTGAAAGTTGGCCGCATCAAGTGGTCTACCTACGACCCCGGCATCCAGGCCGTGCGCGGGATCATTGAAACCTATGATGACAGCGAGCAGGAACTGCCCTTCATGATCAAGCAGGAGGCAGCGCCGTATAAATATCAGGAAGGCCAGATGGTGCAGTATGTCAAAAAGGAAGACGGCATCATTCCCAAGGCGGATGATATTGACGTGGTGTAGTTGCCCTCAGGAACCCGGACGATGAGCGAAAAAGAAGTGATCCAGTCACAGTACCATGCCGCCCTGGCGATGTTCCGCCAGGCGGTGGAAAAGTGCCCGGAAGCCCTGTGGCTGGACCCGGCGTACAAGAACCGGTCGTGGAATGTTGCCTACCATGCGCTGGTGTATACTCATTTTTACCTGCACGAGAATGAGGAAGCGTTTTCTCCCTGGCCCAAACACCGCCAGGAAGCCCGCTATTTTGATATGGGAGACGGCGATGATGTACAGCCGTTCACCCGGGCAGAGCTGCTGGAATTCATCGACTTCGTGGAAGCACAGGTGGATGGCCTGGTGGACGCGCTGGACCTGGAGGGAGAATCCGGGTTCTACTGGCTGAAGTTCAACAAGCTGGAACTGCAGTTTTACAATATCCGCCACTTGATGCTGCACACGGGCGAGCTGGCCGAGCGGGTGTGGCAGGCCGCCGGGGAAGAGGTCGGCTGGGTGGGGAAGCGGCCCAAAGGTGACTGACTCGAATACGAGCATTACCCTGCCCACCGGTGAATCCCTGGCCGTCACCCTCCGGCGGGATAAGCGCCTGAAGAAGACCGCCCGCTGGCAGCGCGAGCCAGATGGCAGCCTGCTGGTGCGCATCCCTTCCCGTTTCCCCAAAAAGAATATCCCCACATTATTGGACAACATCGCCGGGCAGGTGAACCGGCAGAAGCAAAAAGCCACCCGCCGCACGGACGAAGAACTGCAGGCGCGCGCCGGGTACATTAACCGCACGTATTTCAACGGCAAGATCCAATGGGAGGCGATCCGCTGGGTAAAGCCAATGAAGACCCGCCTGGGATCGTGCACCTCCGGCGGTCCCACGGACGGGCATATCCGCATCAGCGAGGAGATCCGCCCGTGGCCGCAGTGGGTGGTGGACTATGTCATCGCCCACGAGCTGGCACACCGCCTGCACCCCAACCACAGCCTGGAGTTCTGGCGGACTCTGGAGACTGCTTACCCGCAAACCGAGCGCGCCCGCGGCTTTATCAAAGGGGTTATGTTTGCCCAGGGCCGCAGCTGGGATGAGGATGATTAGGGACCAGTGAGCAGGCACCGAGGAAAAAGGTTGTCATGCTGAGTGACGCCTGGAAGGCGTTGACGAAGCATCCGCCGGATAAGTGAAAAGTGGCAATCAAGCCAGGGCCAAGCGCAACAATCCCAAACTTAGCTGCTGAAATTATAAATTGATTCCCCTTCCCAAACATTTGTGGGGGCTCCTCGCTTATGCCTTGCAGGCGTCACACTCAGGTCGACTTCTTGCTCCCCTGGTTACTTGGTGCCTGGTTGACTTGGCAACTATCTGACTACCTGACCAAAGACTACCAGACTAAATACATATAAATCTATTCGGATATGGTAATATATTGGATGTACGAGGCATCTAACTCGTAATGGAGTTTCCTAACCTTTCTTTTTCTCCATGGGTCATTCCGGCAGCAGCGCTGGCTTATGGCCTGATCCACTCGGTGATGGCCTCCACCAGTTTCAAGCACCTGGTGGACTTCCTTTTGGGGAATGGCGCAAAAAAATATTATCGTTTGCTCTACAGCGTCTTTGCGACCATAACGCTGCTGCCGGTGCTGACCCTCACCGCCCTGATCCCTGATATCACCCTGTATACCATCCTCGCGCCTTACCGCTATCTGACCCTGCTGATCCAGGCTGCTTCAGTGTTGCTGCTGGCCTACAGCGTGATCCAGACCGGCGCGTTCCAGTTTATTGGCCTCAGCCAGGCGCTGGGCTGGAAGCACACCGACCAGCTGAACACCGGCGGCCTGTACCGCTATATG
Organism: Chloroflexota bacterium; assembly: GCA_003250455.1. Lineage (GTDB taxonomy): Bacteria > Chloroflexota > Anaerolineae > Anaerolineales > UBA11579 > UBA11579. The sequence continues at coordinate 2,113 of QKGK01000270.1, forward strand.
CGCCACCCGCTGTATGCCTTCAGCTTGCTGTTCATCTGGCTGACCCCGGTGATGACCCGCAACCTGCTGCTGCTGTACGCCGCCCTGACGGTGTATATCCTGATCGGCGCGTTTTTCGAGGAGCGCAAGCTCCAGAGCACTTTTGGCGAAGCCTACGCCGCCTATAAGGTCAAAACAGCTTTCCTGATCCCGTTCATTTTCTAACCATTGTACCGATAATGTTGCGTTTTCTCTTATAGATTACCACGTTCGGCCGGCTGTACTACCATCCTCTCTTGCAGTGACAGTCCCGTCTTGCCTGATTTCTGAACTCAGACGAAAAATGAGCTGTCATGGTGAGCCTGACGCCTGAAAGGCGGATGGCGAAGCATCCGCCGACCAAATCTAAATAGGCAGCCAATCTTAAGGCAGGAGCAACCACTCCCAAACATGGTGCTGAATCTTCGGTTGGGTTTCATGGTTAACCTTTCTTAGTGGATTGTTCGCTTCGCTCACAATGACGCTAAAGGAGGACCGTCATTTCGAAGGTGAACAGCAGCATAGCTGCTGAACGCCTGAAGCAATCTTTGGGGCTGTGAGATCCATTCCCTCCTTCAATCTCAATCCCATCACTCTCCTGAAAATTAACGCTATAATCTTTGATGTACTAAACATCCCCCCATTTAATTGGTCTGCCTATGAAACTAAACCCATTTGCCCTCGAACGCTACTTTGCCAAATACGAATTTTCGACCCGCTACCTGCTCTCCAGCTCGGACTGTGACGGGCTGCTGCAAAGCGAGGTGGTGGCGATGGCCGACGATGAGACCAAAACCCTGTGGGAGTCCCTGACACTCGGTTATACCGAATCCCTGGGGCACCCGCTGCTGCGGGAGGAGATCGCCAAACTGTACCAGGGCGTGTCGGCCGAGGATTGTCTGGTGGTGACGCCAGAGGAAGGCATCTTCATCGCCGCCAACACCATTTTGGAAAAAGGCGACCATGTCATCTGCACGTATCCCGGCTACCAGTCGCTCTACGAAGTTGCAGAGGGGATCGGCTGCGAGGTGACCAAATGGCAGCCGCAGGAAGCAGACGGTTGGCGCTTCGATCCCGCTTTCCTGGAAGCCGCCATTCGCCCGAACACCAAACTGATCGTGGTCAACTTCCCGCATAACCCCACTGGCTACTTGCCATCTAAAGCCGACTATGCGCGCATCGTCCAGCTGGCGCAGGCGCACGGCATTACTTTATTCTCAGATGAAATGTACCGCTTCCTGGAATACGACCCCGCCCACCGCCTGCCGTCCGCCTCCGAGGAGTACGACAAGGCTGTCTGCCTGTTTGGCATGTCCAAGACCTTTGGGCTGGCCGGGGCGCGCCTCGGCTGGCTGGTGACCAAAGACCAGGACCTGTATCACAAGATGGCGGCTTTCAAAGACTACACCACGATCTGCAGCAGCGCTCCGAGCGAGATCCTGGCTTTGATCGCCCTGCGCGCCAGAGATACGATCGTGGACAGGCACCTCACACGGATCTCGCGCAACCTGGCCCTGCTGGATGCCTTTTTTGACCGTCATGGCGACAAATTCGCCTGGGTCAGACCCCGCGCCGGGACGATCGCCTTTCCCCGGCTGCTGGGTGAGGTCAGCGCGCTGGCCTTTTGCCAGGACGTAATGGCGCAAGCGGATATCATGCTGCTGCCCTCCACGGTATACGGCTACGACGATGCGCATTTCCGGTTGGGCTTTGGCAGGGAGAATATGCCGGAGGCGCTGGAGAGGCTGGATGGGTATCTGGGGGCGTTAGACCAGGACATTCGTACAGGATAGTAATAAATACATACAAAAACACGTCATTCCCGCGCAGGCGGGAATCCACAAATAACGCCAGAAATGAATTCCCACCAGAACGATCGAGCAAGCTCGATTCAGTGGGAATGACCTGTTGTAAGAATTCCGTTCTGTGCCGAAATAATCTTGCCCTCCTCTACCTCCCCAACCCTCA
>QKGK01000022.1 GCA_003250455.1 Chloroflexota bacterium
GCGGGGGCGTTGGATGCCTTTTAAAACGAACATCAGGATCTTTGAGTACCAAATCTCTCTCTTTGGAAAAAGAGCGTGTAAAATAGGCCCATGAATGATGAAAAAGTGATCTATTCGATGGTACGGGTGGGGAAGATCTATCCACCCAATAAACAGGTGCTGCGGGATATTTCCCTGGGATTTTTCTATGGGGCGAAAATTGGCGTGTTAGGTCTCAACGGGGCAGGGAAATCCACTTTATTGAAAATCATGGCGGGTATTGATACCGATTATGTCGGGGAGATCGCCATGAGCAAGGGATACAGTGTAGGCTACCTGGAGCAGGAACCCAAACTGGACGACAGCAAAACGGTGCAAGAGACCGTCCAGGAAGCAGTTCAGCCGATCGTGGACATGCTCAAACGCTATGACGAGGTGAATGCCAGTTTTGGCGACCCTGATGCAGATTTTGAAGCTCTGCTGGCGGAACAGGGCAAGCTGCTGGAGGAAATAGACCGCCTGGACGCCTGGAACCTCGATAATCATCTCTCTATTGCCATGGAAGCCCTGGGCTGCCCGCCCGCTGATACGCCGGTCAAGGTGCTTTCCGGGGGGGAACGCCGCCGCGTGGCGCTGACCCGCCTGCTGCTGACCGAGCCGGATATCCTCCTGCTGGATGAGCCCACCAACCACCTGGACGCGGAAGCCACCGCCTGGCTGGAACGCCATCTGCAGGACTATCGCGGCACGGTGATTGCTGTGACCCATGACCGCTACTTCCTGGACAACGTTGCCGGGTGGATCCTTGAACTGGACCGCGGTTACGGCATCCCCTGGAAGGGAAATTATTCCTCCTGGCTGGAGCAGAAAGAAGAGCGTCTGCGCTTGGAGGAGAAATCGGAATCCAAGCGGCAGAAGACCCTTCAACGCGAGCTGGAATGGATCCGCATGTCTCCGAAAGCGCGGCAGGCAAAAGGCAAGGCGCGCGTTAATGCCTACGAGAACCTGCTGGGGCAGGAATTCGAGGGCGTGCGTGCCGACCTGGAAATTTACCTGCCGCCCGGCCCACGGCTGGGGAAAACAGTGATCGAGCTGGATTCTGTGACCAAGGGGTATGGCGAACGGACGTTGATCGACAAGTTTACCGCCAGCATCCCGCCGGGGAGCATTATCGGGGTGGTTGGCCCCAATGGGGTCGGGAAATCCACTCTGCTCAAGATGATCGCCGGGGAAGAACAGCCGGATTCCGGAACGATCAGGATTGGCGAAACCGTCGTGCTTGCCTATCAGGACCAGTTCCGCAACCTGGATGGCGATAAAAACGTGTGGGAAGAAATTTCGCAAGGGTCTGATATCCTCACCCTGGGAGAACGCAAGATCAATTCGCGTGCCTATGTAGCTTCGTTCAATTTTGCCGGTACAGATCAGCAAAAGAAAGTGGGCTCGCTATCTGGCGGAGAGCGCAACCGGGTGCACCTGGCAAAGACGATGATCGCCGGAGCGAACGTGATCATGCTGGACGAGCCGACCAATGACCTGGATGTGAATACGCTGCGGGCGTTGGAGGATGCGCTGGAAGCCTTCGCTGGCTGCGCTATCGTGGTCAGCCACGACCGCTGGTTCCTGGACCGGGTTGCCACCCATATTCTCGCCTATGAAGAGGACGGCTATTTGCGGCTGTACTTTGGGAACTGGAGCGAATACGAGGAAGACCTGCGCAACCGGCTTGGGGATGCCTGGCAAGGTGGAACAAGCAAATATCGCCCGTTAAAGCGGGGATAGTTGGGCCATCAAGTATTCCTCGCGGTATATTCGGAGAAAAGCATCAATCACAACCGGGTCATAGAGGATCCCACTGTTGTCCATTAATTCCTTGATAGCCTCTTCTTTGAGAAGTGAGGGTTTATATACACGTTTATCGATCATGGCGGAATAGGAATCCACCACGGCGATAATGCGCGCCCCAATGGGAATTTCTTCTTCTTTTAGGCCGTAAGGATACCCGGTGCCGTTGAAGCGTTCGTGGCTGTATTCGATCAGTGGGGCGATGTGCCCTAATTTTTTGATCTGTGCGACCAGGTCCGCGCCGATCTTTGGATGCTGCCGGATAATGTCCCACTCATCCTTGGTGAGTTTGGCAGGTTTTTGCAATATTGAGTCCGGGATGCCGATCTTGCCAATATCGTGCAACAGCCCGCCCCAATAGATCGCTTCCACCTCTTCTTCAGACAAGTTGAGCTGCCGGGCAGTCTCAGCGGCCATGTGCGCAATCTGCTGGCTGTGGTCGCTGGTGTAGGTGTCTCGCAGGTCGATGGCGTTTGCAAGCGCAACAACAGTCTCTTTGAATGTGGCTTCCAATTCTTCATACAACCGGGCATTTTCTATGACAACGGCCATCTGGTTGCCCATCGTAAGGAGCGTGAGCTGATCTTCCTGGGTATAGGGTTGGGTGGAACGTTTTTTGCCAATAAAGATTGTGCCAACGAGATTGCCTTTCGTCACGAGCGGGATAATCAGGTCGGCATCCAGGTTGTTTAGTTCTCTTTGCTCGTTGAACCACAACCCGCGGAACACCGGAAGGTTGTCGAGTTGGTTGCGGGTGAGGACCTGGTTCTGGTGCGAAAGCCACCGCATTACCGGGTGGTCTTCCCGCAGGACCGGAACGGCCAGGTCACCCAGGTTGTGCTCGGCAAAAAGCCGGAATTCCTTTTCCGCTTTTTGGCGCACGTAAATCGCGCCGGTCTGGAGGTGCAAAGTCTCATTGACTTCCCGCAGGATCAATTCGGTGATCTCGGTGAGGTCCAGCAAAGAGGAGGTCGTTTCACTGAGACGTTGGAGCATCAACCCGGCATGGTAGCGTTCCCGGTAGAAGACCCGGTCGATGAATCCCTGTACTTTGGAACGTGCCAGGGTCATGATAATGGCGGTGAGCAGGGCGATTGCACCGGAAATCAAAAAGATGTTGTCTTCGGAAGACAAGCGGAAGTATCCGATCGACATGTAAATAACGAGGAAATACAGCGCTCCGAAAATAGTCGTAGTCAGCGAATAGAGGATGCCTAAACGGACAATCGTCCTGATCTCGAGCAGTTGGTGGCGCAAAATGGTATAGGCGATGATCAGGGCAGTGACCGCGTTGGCCGCAATATCGATGGGGTACTTGCCTAAAGGGGTGAAATTGACCACCGAGACCGCAATGGTGATCGACAGGCCCAAAGTCAGGTAGCGAAGCCGGTTCTTTTGTAATGGGTTGTCAGTTTCCCTGGCGCCTTTGATCAGCTCCGTGAGGCTTAAGATCATCAGAGCATAGCCAATCCCGGCTAAGGGAATGATCATGGCGTTAAATTCATAGATCAAAACGTGTTTTTCGTTGAGGTAGGCGGTTGGGATGGCGGCGTCTGTGAAGAGCACCAGCAGGATGCTGATAATCGTGTACCACACCACATAGGTAGCCCATTTTCGACGCCGGGCGAAAAGGGATTGGATGAAGTAAAAGATCGACACCATCATTACCAGGGTAGCGGCAATCATCATGCGGAACCAGGGGAGTACTTCCACCAGTCCGGAAAGGGTCATGAACGCGGTGACCGACCAGATCAACATGGCAAGCAGATAGGTGGTAAAGATCCGCCGAAGTCTGTTTAGGGGGGTAAAAAAAGCAATCACCACAAATAAACCCCCATAAAAAAGTGACGCCAGAAGCGGGATGATCGTGCTAACAGACCAATACATTATCGTACTATTTGCTAACCCTTTGGTGACAGCAACATTTCCATGGTTAATTTAGTTGGCTGCATGTGTGGCGGTTTAAGATGTGCAAGATCTGCACCTTGTTCCTGCTTGAATTTCATGTAGCTGGCAAAAGTGCCTTCCGGAAGCAGACTGACGATCAGTGGTTCGTAATTGAACATTTCTTTCAAACCATGATAATCTGGAACCGAAGTTGATAGCAGTTCGTCGATTTTTTGTCTGGTTTCTTCGATATTGAAGTTTGCACCTGGCTTGGGCTCGATATACAGGTGCAGCTGCGGATGGGTAGAGAGGACTTCTTTGCGGGCTACCCAGTCTACATATGCCGCCCCGGAGTTCTCAACTGCTTTCCAAATATCGCGTTCGTT
>QKGK01000379.1 GCA_003250455.1 Chloroflexota bacterium
CGCTTCTATGACCCCCAAAATGGCCTCTACGATACAGCTCACGACCACGAGACGCTCATCCTGCGCCCGCAGGAAAGCCAGGACAACGCAACCCCCTCAGGCAGCAGTCTTACGGTACAGCTGTTCCTGACGTTGGCAGCTTTCACCGGAGAAGACCGCTACTACCAGACAGCCAGCCGCATCCTCGCTCCCCTGCAGGAAGTGATTGCGGCTTATCCCACCGCTTTTGCCAATTGGCTCAATGCCCAGGACTTTGCTTTGGCTCAGGTGAAGGAAGTTGCAATTATCGGAGATTTGGACGCTCCCCAGACAAAAGCCTTGCTCAACGTGGTATGGGAGACCTATCGCCCCAACTGCATTTTGGCCGCTTCTCCCTATCCACCAGGACCAAACGCACCGGCGATCCTGGCAAACCGTCCTTTACTGGACGGGCAGCCCACCGCGTACGTTTGCCAGCACTTCGTGTGCAAAGCGCCAACGACGAATATCAGCACCCTTCGGGAGCAGCTATCCGGCCAAAAAGCCTGATTATTCTCTTGGAGCAATTGTAGAAGACAAATTTCAGATTATTTTCCCGTCAGCCTGTCCCAAATTCTTCGGATTCGCTGCCAAATCCGCTTGCTGAACTGTAATTTCAGGTCCTGGGCGGCATCCCAATCGGGAACATTCCGCTTCAAAGCCTTTTCAAGTTCCCATTGGTGTTTTTTCAGCCACAGATACAGGTCAGTCTCGGTCCTGCCCGGGAAATCTTCCATCACGCGCTTTTCCCGGATCGCCCGGATTGCCGGCAGATAGACATGATCCACCCAGCTGGCAGCCGCCTCCTCCAGGGGGATTTCCTCATCCTGCTCCAGCCCAATGTAATAGCGGTGGACTTCAATATGCTGCAGAATTTCCCGATAACGCCCCGGCAGGGTCACCCGGATCTCGACATCCGGGCGGATTTCGTCCAGGTGGGTATCTTCCATCAGCTCTTTGTGTTCGATCCGCAGCACCACGTCTTCCAGATTGTCGTCCGGGTTTACTTCCACAGGTGAGCGAAAAACTTTGACATACGCTTCAATCGTCCCCGTGTCCAACTGGCGCGCTACCGAAACCCGGTGGTTCCCATCCAGCACAAAATATACATCCCCCACCTGGTATACCTCAATAGGGTCCAGCCCCCGAATTTCCATCAGCTCTTTTACCCGCGCCCAACGGTCTTCATCGCTGTCCATGCGCGGGTAAAACTGGCGGTTAAAATCATGGTAGCGGCTCACCGTTCCCACAATCGAATCCAGGGGAATATCTTTCAGTTGCTCCGGGTTTGGGTGCGCCAATGCCAATGTTTTACGCACTTCCTCAAACTCCAGCAGGTTATCCTGTCTCCCGGTTATTTTTGATAGCAGCGCCCGAAGTTCTGCCTTTCTGCGAGCCTGGCGGAATTGATGCAGCGCCGCGACCCTTTTCGAGCCTCCAAATTCAGTCATTTTTACCTCTAACCGCAATTTCCACTTGCTTGTAATCACAGGTGTTCATTACGATCGTCTCTTCGTGTTTTAGTGGTTGGCAATCATTCCGGTCATAGATATGAATGTGGCCGTGGATGTGGTAGCGAGGCTTGAACGTTTCGATCAACCAGCGGTATGCCTTGAACCCCACGTGCGCCCGGTCTGGCCGGTCTCCCAGGCCAAAAGCCGGGGAATGGGTCATCAATACGTCCAGATACCGTCCGTGCGTCACCCGGTTCCAAAGCAGGCGGGGAACCATACTAATCACCTGAACCCACACCTGGTTCTGGGAATACTGATGCCGGTGGTGAGAATACCGGATAGACCCTTCAAATCCAACGATCAGCAACCCTTTGTGGTTCAGACTTTTCCCATGCATATTCACTGCACCCCACGGGTGTTTGCGGGTGCCATGAGCACTGATCTCAACCTCCGGGTCGTGGTTGCCATGCACAAACAGCATGGGGACATTCAGCATGTCTAGAATGTATTCCAAATAGTAATATGGCAAATCACCGCAGCTGATGATCAAATCGATATTGGGGAACATATTGCGAATATACTTACTGTAGATCCGATCCACGATCTGATCGCTTAATGTTAAGATCCGTACGGTTTGATTGTTGTCCATATCCTTTATAGAGTACCAGAATATTCAGTTATTAGGAAGGTGGCGTAAGCCATATCCCCTCAGCCCAACAACCCGTGGTTGTTAATAGCAAAAAGAGAGGTATTCCTCTCTTTTTAACTCGATCATGGAACTATTTCTTACATTAAGATTCTGTCATTTTTCAGCTGGTATGGCCTGCTTCAAGGCTGAGAGACAGAAAAATTATCGAAATATACATTCACATCAGTTTGCTCAAACGCTCCGGCAATCACCCCCACATCCCCTACCTGATAGCTGGAATCGTCCACTGTCACCAATGGGGTCCCGTTTATTGTCAGGCTTAATTCCTCCCCCCGGCAAACCACCTCGACCAGGTTGGTGTTCAAACCGGTGTGGATCGCATCCGAAAACTGGTACCCTTCCATCCCGATGAAGATCTCATTTCCCTGGTACATCTTGAAAACTGCATAAGCCCCATCCGAACGAAACGTGAAGAAGTAAAAATCCTGGTTGTTCTGCATCCTGCAGATCAGCCCCATCTCAGCCAGGTCTGCCCCGCCGGTAAAAGCCACGTCCACCGTCATGGAAACATCTCCAAATGACTGCTCGATCGTGCTCCATGAAAAGATATTGGGGTCATCGATCTTGATATGGTAGGTACCCTGATAATAATCCTTCAACCCGCCCTGGGAGCTGACCTCCCAGCCGCTGGTAGGATCTGAAAAATCGTCCTCATAGAGTAGGACTGGCGCATTGGCAGACGCGGTTGCCGTCCCCAATGGGACTGCACCACACCCACTGATGATCAAAGCGTTGATCAATAATATACTGATCCCCAAGATCGTTCGCAATTTGGTCCTTTTCATATTGACTCCTGCTATTGCAAACACCGAGCATGGTCTGGATTGATAGTTAAATGCTTGCTGGCGGCCAAATTCCATACGCTTAATGGTGCAAGTTTTGTTCCACTTTACTTAGCGCAACCTTTTCGAGAGAAATGCGTATTAACCTATGACTGAAAAAAATCAAAAGGATAATTACGGAGAGTAAAATGACTGAAAAACCTGTTAATAATCATGAATCAAAGTCTTATGAAATGCAAGTGGACGTCGACAACTGGGCAGTTGGCATTGCGTTAATTCTGGTTGGCGGTCTGTTTATGCTGGATACCATGGGGATCTTGAATATCCGCCTGACGAACTGGTGGGCAATCTTCATCCTCATCCCGGGCATTAGCATGGGCGTCCGCGGCTGGCGCAGATACCGGGTGAGCCAATCTCATCACAGCCGGAATACCGGCTTTTGGGGCTTGTTCCTGATCGTTCTGGCCATCTCACTGTTCTTCAACATTTCCTGGAACCTGATCTTCCCGGTTGCACTGATCGGGGGCGGACTTTATTTGCTGTTTTTCCGCTCGTAGAAGCATCATTGCCACATTATAGCCGGGAATCAAACGTTCAAGGGAGGGACTTTGTTCCTCCCTTTTTTGACTCAATCGGAATATCCTTTCGAAGGTTCCGCTCCTCTTTCTGCAGTTTTACACCTGTGATGGAAAGAACGTTGTCCAATTGATGACGTACCCGCATGCTTTTGGTGGGATGCCACCACTCATCCAAGTAGTAAGAAAAAAGAGACCATACTCTCGTATGGTCTCTCCAAATTCAACTTGCTTCTCTAATAAAACCGGACCTTCAGATCCACAGCAAAGGCGGCTGTGTGCAGGATGAATTTCTTCTCTGCAGAGGAATAATTTTCGCTCTCATATTGATAGCCGGTCATCACATTGCTGACCGATTCGCCATCGATCTTGCTCTCTACCACAAACCCGGTCGAATCCACCTTCAGGCCAACCCCATCCGGCACATCCACGGTAATATCCCCGGCAAAGAACTTGACCCAATAATGATTTTCGCCCGGTTCCAGGTCGATATTGCGCAGGTCGATATCAATGTCTCCAGCAAACAGGCGCACTTCCT
>QKGK01000475.1 GCA_003250455.1 Chloroflexota bacterium
ATATGTTCCGCTTCTCCCAGTCCGGATTCAATCTCTGACTGAAGACCTGTCAATGCCTGGTCTTCGTCTTCCCCCTCAACTTCAAGGGTGATCACAGCGCCGTGTTCAACACCTAAAGTCAGCAAGGAGATCAGGCTTTTCCCGTTGGCTTTTTTGCCGTTATGGGAAACAGAGACCTTGGAGGCATACTGCTTGGCGAGATTGACAAATATCTTCGCCGGACGGGCGTGCAGGCCGGTGGGATTCTTGATTTCTAGTTCAATTTTTTTCATTGCTCAAACCTTTACAGCTGGTTGGACAAAATCCCAAAAAAACTTTTGCAGGTAATGATGGCAGGTTTAGCTAGTCTTCTTCGCTTTCCTTGCCGAGGTGTTCCAGGATGACGCTTTTTTGGGATGTGGAGATCAATTCTTCGGTGATGTCTTCGTCTTCGATCGCCTCCGCCAGGTTCGCCAATACGGACACATGTTCATCTTTCTGGGCGGCGATGCCAATGATCAGATAGGCTTTTTCGCCATCTTCCCATTCGACACCTTCCGCAAGCTGTAGCACGGAAATGCCGGTATTGTGGATCTGGGCGCGGTTATCGAACTGCCCGTGGGGGATGGCAACGCCATTGCCCAGGTAGGTGGACATGGTTTCTTCTCTGGCCAGCATGCCGTCCACATACCCGGGTTCGACGCACCCGGTTGCGACCAGTAACGCGCCGCATTGTTTGATGGCATCCTCTTTACTGGTGGCATTGGCCTTTAACTGGATTCGGTCTTCTGATAGGATCGCCATCATCTACTCCACGTTGCTGACCAGGTCTTCTCCATTGGAGAATGCGTTAACGACAATTTCAAAAACGGGGTCGTTGAGGAAATGTTTGAATGCCAGCACGACAGCATTGGGCGCCTTGGTGCGGGCAACCTTTGCCAGTCCCTGGTGCACGATAACCAACTGGGCGTTCTCTGGGATCTCACGGGCAGGCTTGTGCAAGACGGTGACGCCCTGGACATTGGCTTTTTTGAGTTTTTTCTTAAGGGAATTGACGCTCATCAGGCTGGAGCCCATCCCGGCTTCGCAGGCAAAGATGACGGTTGTGACATCTGAAGCTTTAATTGTGTTTGCCATTTTGGTGACCTTTCATTTTGAGTGGATAGAGGCTCCTTTTGTGGGAGCCTCTATCTTCTTTGAGTATTAGATTAGGACAATCCGGGCACTGTACCAACCGCGGATACACCTTCCTCTTCTTCCTCTTCTTCCCGCACGGGGCGGACACGGAGGATGAAAGCGCCAACCAGGAACGAGACCACTGCGCCGATGAGCACACCGGTGAGCACGGCAAAGTGCTGGCCTTTCGGGATGACTGCCAGGTAGGCAAAGATCGAGCCCGGAGAGGGGGTGGCGACCAATCCTGCCCCAGCGATGTTGAACCACAGGTCAGCGGCAAAGCCGCCGGAGATCATCGCCAGGATCATGATGGGGTGCGCGAGCACATAGGGGAAGTAAATCTCGTGAATGCCTCCAAGGAAGTGTATAATCATGGAGCCCGGTGCTGACTCTTTGAGCATACCTTTACCTGCGACGTAATAGGCAACAAGGAGGCCCAAGCCGGGCCCTGGATTGGTTTCCAGGAGGAAGTGAATTGCTTTGCCGGATTCTTCCACTGCCTGGACGCCCAAGGGGGCGAGCACACCGTGGTTCAGCGCATTGTTCAGGAACAATACTTTGGCAGGTTCAATGATGATTGCGGCCAGCGGCAGCAATTTGGCATTGATCAGTCCGTCTACCACGTTTCCAGCAAAATCGCTGACGGCGGTGAGGACCGGGGACATGAACAGGTAGCCCAACAAGGCGACCACACCAGCCAGGATACCGGCGGAGAAGTTATTGATCAACATCTCGAACCCGACAGGGATCTTGTCTTCGAGGGCGTCGTCAATTACTTTGATCAGCCAGCCGCCCAGCGGCCCCATGATCATGGCGCCCATGAACTGCGGAATATCTGTCCCGACGATCACGCCCATGGTAATCGTAGCGCCGACCACGCCACCGCGTACACCATGGATCATCTTGCCACCGGTATATGCAATCAATACCGGCAGTAGATACAAAATCATTGGGCCAACCAACTCAGCAAAGTTTTCGTTGGGTGTCCATCCAGTGGGAATAAAGAATGCAGTGATCAAACCCCAGGCAATGAAGGCGCCAATATTGGGGATAATCATGCCGGCGAGAAAACCGCCAAAACGTTGTAGTCTCTCTCTCATCATAAATCTCCTTTAGAACTAAATTTGGTAAGTACTGTTGTAATACAGCCGGTGGTCGGGATACCAGCGTAAAACCGAAGTCAGGCGAGGAAGGTGGTGATCGCCTCCACATCCTCTGGCAATAATTGCGGTGAAACATGGATGACGGGCTTGTCTTTGGTAGTCTCTTTTGGGAGCGGCATCAGGGTGATGATCATGTCTGCCTGAGATATGCGCTCGTCGCTCAGTTCCCGAAAGGAGACTACGGTGAGCTTGCCCAGCCGGGGAAAACGGATATTCAGCCGGGCGGTGAGCAGTTGGGCGGTCGCCATTCCGCTGGGGCAAACCACCAAAACCTCGTGAAAATGGTGCGGATTCAGGCGGATATAGGCGGCTCGCAGCAGGGCAGCGATCATATTGCTTTCTTCCTGCGGGAGGGCATAGCCCGTGTGCTTATGAATGATTTCGAGCAGGCTGGCAGCCAGAGTATGCTCCTTGGCATATTTCTCTTTATTGGGCAGCCCATCCTGCGTGCGGGGGAACCACAGGTCGAAACGCTGCTGGTTGTAAACCGGGATCAGGTGGTTGATCAAACCGTCCCGCAGGGTTGGGTCTTTGACCAGGGCGTTAAGATCGTAGGATTTGCTGACAGTCTTAAGCAATTTTTTGGAAAGGCTTCTGTACAAAATTTCCTGGTCGGAGTCGCTGGGCCAGCTTTCCACCCGGGGAGAGGCCATCAAGTACATGGCAGTATAGGCCATGTCATTGATGTCCAGGGTTGAGGGTGTTACCATCTCCAGGTTTTCCACCATTTTGTTAGCCGCTTCCCAGATGGCAAGGGCCTGTAATTTCTCCAGCCTGGATTCGGGGATAGGCGGTTCGATGTGCTGGCCTGCTTTTGCCCGGATGACCAAAATGGAAATGACCAGCGCCAAAAACAATACAGCATCGTCTGTGAACCTGCCAGACAAAAAATCTTCAACATATACGATCTTGTTGAAGATTTTTTTCATATCAATTTGATTTAGAATGTGGTTGATTTTTTCTACCAGGGGGAGAAAATGTGCATCCTCATCCAGCGAGAACATCAGTCCGTTCTGGAAGGAGATATGGAATAAGGGAGGGCCGAACAGCATTTCCCCCCAAATGAACTTGAGGATCGCCTGTTGCCGGATTTTCTCCGGACAATCTACCCAGATGCCGTAGTTTTGCTTTCTTTCCAGCCGGATGTCATTTTGCGCCAGCCATTCCTCGATGAGTTCCAGATCTGTCAGTACGGTGGTGCGGGAGACTTTGGCCAGTTGGGCAATCTGGGTGAGGATCAGGGGTTCGGTTTCAAATAGCAGGTAAAAGCAGATGAGCTGCTGGCGCTGGTCCGGGGTAAGGATCAGCTGTAGACGGGGCGAAGTGTCCAGTTCTTCGGCGAGCTTTTCTCTTTCTTCGGGGTGGCAATCAATGCTGACCCCCACGCCAGGTTTTGATTCCAGTTGGGCATCACGGCTTTTCAGCCAATGGTTGATGCCTTTCATGTTGTAGTTCACCTGCCGCGGAGATAACTGCACGCTGTTCGCGATTTCCTTCGTTCCTATCGGCTCGTTTGCCTCCAGGAGGATTTTTAAAATATCTCGCTGTCTGGTGGTAAGAGATGTCATAAATACCTGTTTTGGTGAATTACAACAATTAGTACATATTTGTAATTATAGGAGAAAATTTTTGTTAATAAACAGTTAATAAATGCGGCTTTTTTTGTCGGAGATGTTACAAAACTACAATAATTAGGGTTTTTGGCATTTTTCAAGACAGAATTCGAGGAAAATATTTTCTATTTTTAACACACCG
>QKGK01000012.1 GCA_003250455.1 Chloroflexota bacterium
ATTCCCAGCTGGAAGAGACCCGCCAGAAGCTGACCGAAGCGCTCTGGTATCTGGGGCGCATCCAGCCGCTGCCCGATCCGACCTTTACCCCTATCCAGGAGCAGAACTGGATGGAAGCCTGGAAGCAGCATTACCGCCCGATCGAGATCGGCGGAAAGCTACTTGTAACGCCCGCCTGGGTGGACGCACCTAAATCGGCGCGCATCCCCATCCGCATTGACCCGGGGATGGCCTTCGGCACCGGCACCCACCCCACCACGCAGCTCAGCCTGATGCTGATGGAGAAATACCTGCATCCCGGAGAGACCGTTTTCGATATCGGCTGCGGCTCCGGGATCCTGGCAATTGCCGCTCGCAAGCTGGGCGCGGCCCAGGCCTATGGCGTGGATGTGGACCCCGTTTCGGTAGAGGTCGCCATCCAGACCGCCCAGGACAACCAGGTGGAAAGCGGCATCGAGTTCCGGGCCGGTTCGGTGGAAGATGTGACCGGCGGACTGTTCCCGGTGCGCCAAACGCCCCTGGTAGTCGCCAATATCCTCACGCACATCCTCGTCCGCTTGCTGGACGACGGCATGGCCCAGCTGGTCGCGCCGGGTGGCGTGCTGCTGCTCTCCGGCATCCTGGAGGAGCGCGAGGCCGACATCATGGCTGCGCTGGAAAAATACGGCCTATCGGTCATCGAGCGCCTGACGATCGAGGACTGGGTCGGTCTGGCGGCGCAGCCTGGGGGATAACCCGGAAATTTATACAAGTTCTGGAAATGTTCGCTGGACATCAGAATAGATTAATGCGATAATGTGTGCAAAATGTAATGAAAAACATTACTTTATGCACACATTATGAAAAATACCGATCCAGATACCCTATACAAAATTGCTGAAAATCAGGCTGGTTATTTCACAGCAAAACAGGCCAAGCAGGCGGGCTATTCGCGGCAAAGACTATACGACTTCTCAAAAGGCGGGCAATTCACCCGCGTTGAGCATGGCATTTATCGCCTGACTTATTTCCCCGCTTCCCGGTTTGAAGATTTGTATATTGCTTTTCTCAGAACAGGGCCAAAATCTGTCATCTCTCACGAGAGTGCACTTTCTGTATATGGGCTGACAGACATCCTGCCAGCGAAAGTGCATATCATTATCCCCCGTACAGGTTCTCGGCGGCGAACGAATATCCAGCTCCACACCAACCGTTTGGAACCGGATGAGATCACAGCCCGAGAAGGGCTTTCTATTACAACTCCCGCTCGCACTATTGCTGATGCAATTGCCAGTGGGGTTGAATCCAATCTGATCGAACAAGCCATCACCGAAGCACTCAGGCGCGGGCTGACCTCAAGAGACAATCTCCTGAAGCAAGCAAAACGACGTGGTGGACGAGTTGCAGAGCAAATACAACGAGTAATCGGAATGCAAGAAAAATGAGGTATACATCCGGCAGAGATTTTCGGCAGGCTTTGGAAGAAAGGCTCAGAACAATGCAGCGGCAGCAATCAATTCCGCTGATTCGTTTGAGAAAGCAGGTTGCCTTTGAAAGGTTTATCGCTCGTCTGGCCACTGCTCACAAAACAGCCTGGGTACTTAAAGGCGGGCTTGCCATGCAGCTGCGCCTGGGAAATCAGGCGCGCACCACTATGGATGTCGATTTGCTCAAGATTGATTCTGAAGGCGCCTTGCTTGCCGCACTACGGCAGGCCGCTGCAGTGGATTTGGGCGATTGGTTTTATTTCGAAGTGGAAACCTCGAATACTCTTCCTCAGGATGAATATGCTGGGCAGCGCTTTCATGTTAATTGTTTGCTGGATGGACGTATATTTGAAGCCTTTAAAGTAGATGTGGGAATTGGAGATATTGTTTTAGAGTCTTTTGACACCCTCACATTTGACCCCGTTCTGGAGTTTGCAGGGTTCCCGCCTACGCAAATGCTTTGCTATCCGGTCAGCCAACAGATTGCCGAAAAGGTACATGCCCTAACGCGTACCTATACAACTGGCACGAGTACCCGCATCAAGGACCTGGTAGATATATTACTATTGTCTCAATATACAGATATGGATGGCAAGACGCTCCAGGATGCTCTGCGTTTAACGTTTGATAGACGAGGCACGCATAAACTTCCGGATCGCCTGCCCGAATTGCCACAATCACTAAACAGAGAATACAGACGGCTTGCAGGAGAATTGGACCTATCCGGAATCAGTTTTATTCAGGCGCAGCAATCAGTGAAATCCTTTTTAGAACCGGTCTTTAGCAATCAGCCTTTGGGGGTATGGCGACATCAGAAGGGGAAGTGGGACACCCGTTAAATTTTTGCCGGGGAAAAACGTTCACCCGCTTTACAAATCCCGCGTAACGCTTGATTTCATATAGAACAATTGTACTATATACATATCCACCCAACTGGGCGGGTGTATTTGCATCCTGTAAAGGAACCCACGATGTCCGCAGCAAACCCCGACCACAACTTAACCCTGATCACCGGGCCGCGCGCCTACACCCGGCAGCGCATCTTCGACCTGCTGATCGAGACCGCCCTGCGCCAGCCGGTGCGCGTGCTGCTGGGCGGCAACGACTTCCCCGTCTACGAGATCGTCTATGCCCTGGCAGCCCAGACTGGGGATGTTTATACCATCCTGGAAGAGGGCATCACTCTCTCGCGGGCGGAGACCGGCTACCAGCTGGCCGAGCTGCTGCGGCAGACCCCCACGGCCCCCACCGTCACCCTGGCCGCCGACCTGCTCTCCCCGCTGATGGACGAAGGGCTGCGCGAACAGGAGACCAGTGATCTGCTGTTTGCCTGCATCCTCGAGCTGCGGCGGCTGGGCAAAGCCGCACCGGTGTATATCAGCGCCGCCCAGCCCAAAGCGCGCCAGCACCTGCTGATGGCGCTGACCAGAGCTGTGGACGCCGTGCAAAAGCCGCCACCGGGCCTGCCCGCGCCGCAGAATCAGAAAGGTTGGCTGGAGTAAATGGGACACACCAAAACGCCTTTCACCTGGCAGTATGCCGTGGAACGCCAGTATTTCAGCAAGTACCGGCGGGCACTCCAGCTTGCCAGGGACAAACGCCTGTTCGACCAGCTGTGGGGCCGGGCGGAGTTCCACATCCCCGCCGCCGAGAAGGCTGCCCACCCGCTGCCGATCGTCTCGGTGCTGATTTCAATGCACCTCGAGCAGGAGAAAAGTATTGACCAGCTGGAAACCCGCCTCAAGCAGCAGGCCGCCCGCATCCGCAAGCTGGAACGCCTGCACCGCGAAAAGGAGATCAAGCTGCTCAGCCTGCAAAAACAGCTCGACGAGCTCCAGGTAAACTTCGAAAAGCGCCTGCTGGAACAGCGCCAGGAGCTGATCGAGATCCGCTATTCGGATTATGACCGCTGAACTGCTGGGCTGGGTGCTGGATGTCTATCCCGATGAGGCCGACGGGGCGGTCATCTGGCTGCTGGGGGAAGACGGCCAGCGCCATTGCCTGACCGAGCCCTTCAAGACCACTTTCTACATCGCTGGGGAGCGGGCGCATCTGGCGGCCATCCGCAAACATTTGAGCGAGCGCAAAATACCCCCACAGACCGTCTTTGCCCAGCGCCGGGAGCTCTACCAGGGGATGCTGCCCGTACTGGCCATCCAGACGGAAAACCCGGTGGCTCAGGAGCGCCTCTTCCAGTGGATGCAGCGCACCTACCGCCGCATCCAGTATTACGATGCCAAGATCCCCTTCCCGATCCGCTATGGGGCGGGCAGGGGCATATTCCCGGTGGCGAAATGCCGGGTGACAGCAGACAGCCGGGGAGTGATCCAGACCATCCACCCGCTGGAAGGGCGCTGGGAGGTGGAATATGCCCTGCCGCCGCTGCGCTCCCTGCTGATCGAACCCGACCGGGACCCCAACCACGCCCAGCCTGAAATGCTGCACCTGCGCGGCGGAGAGGAAGAATGGGAGATTCCGCTGGCAGAGCCGCGCCCGCTGCTGACACAGGTCCAGCACATTTTGGACAGCTACGACCCGGACGTGGTGCTGGCCCGCTGGGGGGACGGCTGGCTGTTCCCCTATCTGGCAGAGCAGGCCGAAGCGCAC
>QKGK01000139.1 GCA_003250455.1 Chloroflexota bacterium
CTGCTGAATGCGCACTTCTGTGCGGGTATCCACGCTGCTGGTGGCCTCATCCAGGATCAGGATGGCCGGGTCTGCCAGAATGGCGCGGGCAATCGAAAGGATCTGCCTTTGCCCCTGGCTGAGGTTGCTGGCCCGCTCGGAGAGCACCGTCTGGTAGCCCTGCGGCAGCAAGCGGATGAAGTGGTCGGCATCTGCCAGCTGCGCCGCCTGGATGACTTCCTCGTCGGTGGCGCCCAGCCGTCCATAGCGGATATTCTCCATCACCGTATCGGCGAATAAAAAGGTGTCCTGCAGTACCAGGCCCATCTTGCGGCGTAGGTCTGCCTTGGGAATCTCCCGCAGGTCTCGCCCGTCTATGCGGATATTTCCGCTGTCCACCTCATAGAAGCGCATCAGCAGGTTGATCAGCGTGGTTTTGCCAGCGCCAGTCGGCCCCACAAGGGCAACCGTCTCTCCGGCCTTTGCCTCCAGAGACATCCCTCTGATCACCGGGGTTTCCGGCAGGTAGCCAAAATTAACTTGCTCAAACTGCACATCCCCCCGCACTATTTCCAGCGGGACAGCGTCTTCTGCGTCCACTTCTGCCGGGGTGTCGAGGATCTCAAAAACGCGCTCAGCGCCTGCCAACGCGGCTTGAATGGAATTATATATGTTTGCAAGCTGGCGCAGCGGGTTAATGAAATTGCGCCCGTATGTGATGAAAGCGGTGATCATTCCGATGGTTGCCAGACCTTGCAGCGCCAGCCAGCCGCCTAACCCCACCAGCACGATGACAAACAAATTTCCAAGCACATTGGTCAGCGGCATCAACATCAGGGCATAGCTGTTGGCGTAGATCCCCGCAGTGAAGACCTCCTGATTGTATTTGCTGAAACGTTCCACAGCGCTTTGGCTGCGTCCAAATGCTTTTACCACCCGCTGCCCGCTGATCGTCTCTTCCATCACGCCATTGAGGTTCCCCAGCTGCTTTTGCAGGTCCCGGAACCCCCTGCGGGTGTAACGGGCAACATAATTGGCGAACCAGAACATGATCGGTACAACCACCACAGCGGCCAATGCCAGCCAGGCGTTGAGCACAAACATGGTAATCAAAATCCCCAGCATGGATAGGGTACTGGCGGCCAGGGATATAACATTCGCCGATACGGTCTGGTTGATGGCCTCGATATCATTGGTCAGGCGGCTCATCAGTTCCCCGGCGGTGTGCTGGTCGAAATACTTGAGCGAGAGCGTTTGCAAATGCCCAAACAGGTCGGTGCGCAGGTTTTTCAGCGCATTCTGAGAGATGTTTGCCATCATCCGGCTGGAAATCGCCTGGAAAAGGTTATCAAAGAAAAACACCGCCAGCAGCAAAAGGCTGATTCTCACCAGTCCATCCACCTTCTTGGTGGCAATGAACCCATCAATCGCCTTCCCGATCAGGTAAGGTTCCAGCAGTCCAAGCAAAATGTAAAACAAGACAAACACAAACACCGCGATGATCGTCCATGTGTATGGCCTGAGGTAGGCTGCTAACCGGCCGAGTGCTTTTCTGGCGTTTTTCGGTTTTTCAAAGGTTGACGGGCGCAACGGTCCGCGCCCCATCGCTGTGCGGATGCGGCTCATATCCTGCTGAGGAGCGTTTTCTCTTGGTTCGCTCATCGGTCCTCCTCCATGGCTTCCAGATGGAAGCCATTGCCAAGCTGGGAAGCGTAGATTTCCTGGTAGATCGGGCTAGACTGCATCAATTCCTGATGCGTCCCTTCCGCAGTGATACGCCCTTCATCAATCACCACAATTTTGTCGGCGTTCAACACCGTGCTGATCCGCTGGGCAACTACAAAAGAGGTCCGGCCCTGCATCCATCCTTTGAGCGCTTCCTGGATGCTGGTTTCGGTGGCCACATCCACAGAACTGGTGCTGTCGTCCAGGATCAGGATAGATGGACGCATCAGCAGAGCGCGGGCAATCGCCAGGCGCTGCTTCTGCCCTCCGGAAAGATTGGTGCCGCGCTCCTCCACGTGCGAGTCGTACCCTTTTGGCAACGAGAGAATAAAATCATGCGCCTGAGCCGCCTGGGCCGCTGCCACCACATCTTCCTCGCTGGCGTCTGGCCGCCCATAGCGGATGTTATCCCGCACCGTGCCGGAGAACAGCACTGTCTCCTGCGGGACAATCCCGATATGGTGCAGCAAGTCCTGCTGGGCCAGTTGGCGAATATCCACCCCATTGAGCAAAATTTTCCCGGAAGCTGCTTCGTAAAAGCGCGGCACCAGGCTGATCAGGGAAGACTTCCCGGCCCCGGTAGCCCCCAAGATTGCCACCGTTTGTCCCGGTTCAGCCGTCAGATTGATCCCCGTGAGGACTTCTTCATTGCCCGAACCGTTGTAGTGGAAGCTGACATCCTCAAACTGGATCGTGGGATGGCTCATCTCCGGTAGGGCAAGAGGATTGGGATCATCCTGCACATCTGGTTCTGTCTCCAGCACCCCGATGATCCGTTCTGAGGATGCAGATCCTGCCGCCAGGGCGTTGGAGAGCATCACCATGATGCCCAACGGCCCTAGCGTGGTATACAGGTAATTGATAAACGCCACCAGTTGGCCGATGGTAATGGAATCGCTGATCGACTGCATCCCGCCCATGTAGATCACCACCACGATCGCCAGGTTGACAAACATGCTCATCGTTGGCGATAGCGTAGACATGAATTTCATCACCCGGATGGAAAACTGGGTATAACGATCATTCGATTGCTCGAACCGTTCGGCTTCATGATCGACACGCACAAAGGCCTTCACCAGCCGCACCCCGGCGATATTCTCCTGCAAGGTCATGTTCAACATGTCGAGGCGTTCCTGCATATTGTGGAAGAGCGGTCCCATACGGGAGACAAAGAAAACGATCACCACCATGATGATCACCAAAAGCGGCAGCATCATCAGCGCTAAGCGGCTGTCCGTCTGGAACATCAGGATCAGGCTGCCGATCATCAGAATGGGGGCACGGGTGCCGATCCGCAGGAAAACCCGGGTTAACCGCTGGAACATGGCTGTGTCACTGGATAGGCGCACCATCAGCTGACCGGTATTGAGCCGGTCCAGGTTGCCGAAGGAGAAAGATTGGATCTTGAGGAACAGCGCTTCGCGTAGGTCCCGCCCGACCGCCTCCCCTATATACACGGAGAGGTTATTATTCCCGATGGCGAATAACGCCTGCACAATGGATATCCCCAGCATCCATAGGGTGGTAGAAATGACCACCTGCATATTGTTGGCACTGATGCCATCGTCAATGATGCGCTGGATCAGTCGCGGGATTGCAAGGTCCATAAGTATGACCGCAATCAGTAAAACCAGCGCAAGGGCACTGCGCTTCCAATATGGTTTCAAATAGGGGAGTAATTTTTTAATATACTTCATCAGGTCTTTGCTCAATTATGAATCAACTAACCGATCATCCTTTTGAGCACCTCCATCCCGCGCACGGCAATATCTAGGTCTTCTTCGCTGAAATCCTCCAGGGTCAGCTTCATCCACTGGCGCGTAGAACCGAATACGCTGTCCAGCAGGGCATTCCCCTCCGGCGTCAGCTCAAGCTGGATATAGCGGCGGTCTTCTTTGCTTGGGTTGCGAATTACCAGACCTTTATTGACCACCGCATCCACCCCGTGGCTGACGGCTGGCCGGCTGATCTTGCGCGCCTCGGCCAGGTCGCTCACCGAGCAATGTCCCCGGCGGATGAAGCGCAGGATGTGGAACTGCTCCACGCTGATGTCAAACTTTTCGGTCGCCACGGTACGGATGTGCGAACGAATATACCCCCACAGCGGCGGTACAGTTTCCCAGAACCTATCCAGGGTTTGTTCCAGAAGATCTAATTTTTCAGTCTTTTGCGGGGTCATTTTGTCCTCGTAACAGTTATCAATCAGTTAAATGTTCTAATAGTTAAAAGTTTGAACTATTTTAATGAAAAAACCTAAAACCGTCAATGCAGCAGTCGAAAATAAATTATTTCATCCCAATAAGATAAACTTTGGAACTATTTTAAAAATACAACGTTTTAAGATATATCTAATTTTCTAAAGGAG
>QKGK01000447.1 GCA_003250455.1 Chloroflexota bacterium
CCTGGCAGGGATCAATAAATCCCCCTTCAGCCGGGGGATCCTCACCGGGCGCTTTTCACCGGAGAACGAATTCCCGGAGAACGACCACCGCAGCCGCTTCAACCGCACGGAAGGCGTAGTAGCCGACCGGCTGGCCGCGCTGGAGGCGGTGCGCGAGGTGCTGACCGCCAGCGGGCATAGCGTGCCGCAGGCAGCCCTGGCATACATCTGGGCGCTGGATGAAAACATGGTGCCCATCCCGGGGTTCCGCACGGCTGCCCAGGTGGAAGAAAACGCCAAAGCGCTCTCCCTCGGTCCGCTGAGCGGAGGCCAGGTCGCAGAGGTTCAGCGCATCCTGGCCGAGCTGGCAAACAAACAGGTGAGCAATATTTAGGAAATGAACGGACGCTGTACTTGGTGAAAGGAAACCATCGATGGTAAATTTTGAGCTGGTTTTTGGAAACTCTTATCATGACGAACCGCGCGACAAGCAAACCGCCAGCGCCAAAGCTGTCCAGGCCAAAGCTGTGCCGTGCAAAGCCGGGGAGCGCTGCTGCCCGCTGAAAGATAAAAAAGAAGCGCCCTATATCCTCATATAGGGCGATAAACGCGCCTATAAGCGCATTTTGGTGCAATTATTCGATATAATTGTACGAACACATCATGTTTTTGGAGGTGACGATTGACCACCCAGGCTGCACCCACACAGGCGCTGAAACTCTCAGTGCAAATTGACGCACAGATTAACCAGATTTATCACTGCTTTTCCACCCTTTCCGGCTGGCTGGACTGGTTTGCCGAAAAAGGGTTTGGATACGTTGCTCCCGATAGTGTCATGGAACTCCACCTCCATAAGACCGGCAAGGTTGCGTTTCACTTCCTTTCTTTGGAGAAAAATGTGCGGGTGCGCTTCCGGTTCGTCAACCTCACCATACTGGAATCCAACGATGTGGAGATCAGCTTTGAAGAAACCGCACAGGGCGTGCAAATCCTGGTGACGGAAGAAGGCCTGCCCCCGGAAAAGCAGGAAGAATACCAGTCCTTTTGGGAAACCCGGCTCAACGCCCTCAAAGCCATTTTTGAGACCGGCCGCGACCCGCGCCTGTGGGAACGTCCCTTCCTGGGCATTACGGTGGAAGACTGGGTCACACCGGAATATGCTGCCGAGCACGGGCTGACTGCCAAATACGGGCTGCATCTCAGTGACGTGTTTGAAGGCCGGGGAGCCGAAAGCGCCGGTCTGCGGAAAAATGATGTGATCGTCTCGCTGGCAGGCCAGCAGCTCGAAAATTATGACGATCTGCAAAACCTGTTTGCACAGTACCACGCCGGGGATACTGTGGATATCTCTTTTTATCACGGGGAAGAACTGAAACAATCCAGGCTGACCCTTTCGGCCTACCCGGTACCGGAGGTGCCTGCCAACGCGCAGGACCTTGCAGAGAAGCTGGAACGTTTTTACAAGCAGCTCAACAAGGCAGTGGAACAATTGCTGGAGGGCAAGCTCGAGGCGCAAATGGAGTACCGCCCGGCTGCCAGGGAGTGGAATGCCAGGGAAATCATTGCGCATTTGATCGCCTATGAATCCGATTCATTCACCTGGCTGAATTCCTACATCGCCGGACAGGAAGCGCATATCTATACTGCCAACAACCCGGCCACGATCAAAACACTGACCGCGGTGTATCCCACGATGGATGCCCTGCTGAAACGCTTCCGCCAAAGCCAGCAGGAGCTGGTTACGCTGCTCACCGAAGTGCCTTCGGAGGTGGTCAACCGCAAGACCAGCATGCTGCGCCTGGCGCTCAGCTATTCGATCACCATCGGGATGCACTATAAGGAACATCTGAACCAGCTAAAGCAGACGCTGGAAGCCGCAGCCGATGTACGCGGCAGCTAAACGGGCACATGGCATTTTCAAAGTTGCTTGATTTAGTTGAAAACTGGTCTGGAGATTGCTTCGCCAAACAAAAGCATGGCCTTTTGCCCAAAAGCCTTCGCTTTTGTCCGGCTCGCAATGACAACCAAAAATCCCCGTAGTCATTGCGAAGGAGCGAAGCGACTGCGGCAATCTCTTCCTTTGATAATTTCATGCAAACAAGTGCTGCCGGATTTGCCCTACTGTAGCGTTTAGATTACAATACGAGCAGCACCTTTCTGTGTGCTGCTTTTTATATCGCAATATCCAGCCCAAGAGGTAACCATGGCAACGGACAAAGCAATCGAGATCATCTGGGACTACGGCACGGCGTATGACTTTCTCGCCAGCCTGCATGTGTTGCATTTCCCCGATGAGTTCGGGCTGCGCGGGGCCTGGGCGGCAGGTGTGCGCTCCCGCCTGCCGGGGGAAGCCAAAGAATTCCTCGAATTGATCGTCAGCAATTTTAATGTGCCATTGCATTGGGTCTATTCCCTGCCCGCCCCCAAAGACGCCGCGACCGTGCTGCTGGCCCTGAAACGGATGCCGGTGGAGGACCGCCTGCCTGCCTTGCAGCTCTGCCCGATGAACGCTCCTGCCGGATACGAACTGCTGATGGAAACCATGGACAAAGGCAGCTGGGACCAAACCACGGTCAGCGATCTGCTCCACATCTGGCGCAATCACCCTGCCGGGCAGACGGTGGTACCCGGGCCGGTTTCGGCCAGCCGGGCTGAAAAAGTGCTGCAAATCTACGCCGAGCCGGGTGCCTTTGGCGAGAAGTATCTCAACTCTCTGGCGGCTTATTACGAGGTCTTCTTCTCGGAAGAAGAGCGGCGGATCGCACCGAAAATGGAACCGGCGCTGCAAAAAGCCGAAGCCCAGGCAGAGAAAGCGGGGATAGACGCCTATTTGGCCTCCCTGACCGACCTGATGGGCGAGCAGTTCAGCATCCGCGGCGAAGAGATCATCCTGGCGCCTTCCTACTGGACCTCGCCGGGGTTCCTGTATAACAGCATCGACGAAGACCGTATGCTGCTGCTGTTTGGGGCGCGCCCCAAGGAAGAATCGCTGGTGCCGGGAGAGATCGTCCCCGAAGATTTATTGCTGCGCCTCAAAGCGATGACCGACCCCACCCGCATGCGCATTCTGCGCTACCTGCTGCAAGAGCAGCTTACCCCCGCCGAGCTGGCGCGCCGCCTGCGCCTGCGCGCTCCCACGGTCACCCACCACCTGCACACGCTCAAAGCGGCCGGGATGGTACATTTTGTCCGCAAGGGCAAGAACGAGCATCTCTACTACGCCAAAATGGATTCGGTCAAGGAACTGTACGTGATGCTGAAGGATTTCCTGGAACAGGATGTGAACCTGGTGGAAGGGTTCGACCTGTTCAATAACGAACTGTTCTGATGACCACCCCTCCCACCCAAAAACAACATATCACCGCCATTCTCCAGGCCCTGCTGGTGACCTTCCTGTGGTCTACCTCGTGGGTGCTGATCAAGTTCGGGCTGGACGATATCCCCGCCCTGACCTTTGCCGGGCTGCGCTATACCCTGGCCTTCCTGATCCTGCTGCCCGCATTTTTCCGCTCCGGGCAGGCCCGCCAATTACCCGGGTTTCCCCGCCGCTTCTGGTGGACGCTGGCCGGGCTGGGGCTCCTGTATTACACCATCACCCAGGGGACACAGTTCCTGGGCATCCAGATGCTTCCGGCGATCACCTTCAGCCTGCTGCTCAACCTCAGCGCGCCGATCGTCGCCATCCTGGGGATCTTCTTCCTCAAAGAAGTGCCCACCCGCATCCAGTGGATCGGGATCGGGGTGTTCCTGATCGGCGTGGCGGTCTATTTCTACCCGGTATTCATCCCCGCCGGGATGGCCGCGGGCCTGCTGGTGGGCTTGCTCAGCATACTGGCGACCTCGTTCTCGTCCATCCTGGGGCGGGCGATCAACCGTCTGGGGCAGGCTCCCCCGCTGACGGTGACGGTGGTCAGCATGGGGATCGGCGGGATTTTGCTACTGGTACTCGGTCTCGTGGTGGAACCATCCCCAGTATTGGGCTGGAAGCAGTGGGGCATCATCCTGTGGCTGGCGCTGGTGAATACGGCGGTCGCCTTCACCCTGTGGAACCACACCCTGCGCACGCTTTCGGCGGCTG
>QKGK01000204.1 GCA_003250455.1 Chloroflexota bacterium
ATTCCGTTTAGTGGAAGACCTTAAAAACTGGGAAGCCTTGTTCGCCGTCCGCTACAGCTCGTATGAACATGCCTTACAGGTGCGCCAGGAATCCATCGACCTGGCAGTCAAATATGGCTCACACTCCGAGATCGTCTGGCGCCAGTATGAAATGGGTGATGTGCACCGGATTTTCGGGCATCCGGAGAAAGCGCTTGCGCTTTATGATTTAACCCTCCCATCTTTTGAAAAAATGAATATGCCCCTTGGGCTTGGCTTTAACCAGCGCGGCCGTGGTGATATTGCCTTGCGGGAGAGAGATTTTTCGAAGGCTTTAGCCTATTATCAAAAATATCTTGACTACGCGGAAGAAGATAACAATCTGTGGGGGATCATCCAGGCGCGTTCACGGGTGGCGATGGCGCTTGCCTATTTGGGAAAGGTTGAGCAGGCGCGTTCGGATTTGAAAAGCATCCTGCCGGAAGTTCATGTCTGGCGGCAGGGTGACTTGACTCTCGAAACACTGCTAACCGAACCGATCTGTCTGCTGCAGCAAGGCGAGCATGAAAAAGCGGTTGAAATGGCGGCGTTTATTCATCACCACCGCCTCAGTTGGAACGAAACCAAACAGCATGCCGGCGAGATCTTCGGGAGGGCTTCCGAAGGTTTGAGCAAACCCCAAATCGATCGCGCGGTCGAACGCAGCAAGAAATTTACGCTGGATGAGGTGGTCGAACAACTGATTGTCCGCCCCGAATAAAATTGGGCAGACCTCCCATATTCTGGATTCCCGCCTGCGCGGGAATGACAGATTGATCTCTTTTTTCGCGTCATTCCCGCACGGGTTTAGCGGGAATCCACCTTTCCCCATCAGAGGTTTATCAGCTTGTTTCTATAAGACCTTCTTTTTCTCTTTATCTTATCCATGGAGCTTCTACAGGCACATTCTGTTGCTTTTGCCTCAACCCACCAAAGGGTTAACAAAACTGAGGCGCGTGAGCGCCTCTTGCTTGTTTATCTTATTCACTTGTCCCTGCGGAAGGTTTTATGGGTTGCCCCAGATGAGGAAGCTTTGCTGCACGCAGGCCGGATCTACACCGCTTTGGGCATACAGGCAGGCTTCGTAGTACACCAGGTCGCCGTTATCGCCCTGGATAGGCGGCAGGGTGTAGGTGGAAGTGCCGTCTGCACCGGTGGCAGGCATCAGGGCTTGCTCTTCGTGTCCGTCGGGGAACTTCACGGTCAGGATCAGTTCTTTGCCCTTCTGAGGGGTGTTCTCCAGTTCCACCAGCACAAAGATGGTTTGCGAGGTGCTGGAATCGATGATCGTGTTGTTTTCCCACAGCAGCAGGGTGAACGGGTTGAGGTTGCGCGGCTGGCTGGAGAAATCTTCCCCGTCGGCCGCCTGGGGAGCGGTCTCTTCTTCGCTGAGGTAATTTGGCGCTGCTTGTGCCAGGTAGCGGTCTCCCAGGGGCACCGGCCGCACCGTGGGGCCTTCCACGTAGGGGAAGTAGTCCAGGCAGATGTTTTCAAAACATTGTCGCAGGGCTTGCAGTCCGGAATCGGGGGCAGTCAGCTCTGTGATCGGCGCGCCGGAAACCTGATAGCCGCCGTTCGCCTGGATATATTCATCAAAGAAGAGCAGCACATTATGCCCGACCCCGTTCTCCACCTCGTAAAAGGCGAAGAGGGGCGAGTTGAGCGGGTAAAAGAAGTTCGGGTCTTTCAGGCCAAGATCGACGGGCACCTGGCGGATCCTGAAAACGCCGTCCTGCTCGTAGAAGGCCATATTTTCAAAGACCACTTCGGATGAGCCGTCGTTCACGGCGGAGGGGCCGGTGAGGGCTTCCCCGGAGACGGAAAGCGAGATGTTGAAGCGGTCCATCTGGCTGAAGAAGGACTGCAGGGACACAGGCAGGTCTATGATGCTTTCCGTAGGCCCAACATTGTTCAGCGAACAGGATTCACAGGCCACCTCACCATAGCTTAGCAGGTGGACGGCTTGCGCCGCGTCGTCCAGGGTGACGAAAAGCCCCATGTTCTCGAAGTGCTGCTCCAGGCGATTGCGGCTGAAGTTGTAATAGGGATGTGTGAGGGGCTGTCCGACCATGTCGGGCCCGAGTTCCAGGTAGAGGGACACAAAAGCAGGGTGAATGTAGAATTTCCCCACCATGAGGCCATCCTGCGTGATCGGTCCATTCCATTCCTGGATCGGGAGGTTGCGCAAGCCCAACTGGCTACCGAGGTCGTCGAAGTAGATTTTATCCTGTATGGGGTCATACACCATCAAGACCGTCTCGTAGAACTGGAAGGTCTCGCCGCGCGGGTTGGTGTAGGTGGTGCTGATGGCATTTCGAAATCTGTCGAAGCCCCCATTTTTATTGTAATAGCGGGAGAAAACTGAAGCCGGTAAGTACGCGCCGTCTGGGAGGTCTGCCTGCTGATCCGCGGCCTGAATACTACAGGCTGTAAAGATAATAGCAACCAGTAGCGCTACCAGTAACATTCGGATTGCGATGCGAATCAGTTTCATGTTTTTGGCATCCAAATAACCTAAAAAAAGCGAGAGCGCGCGAACCCCTTGTGGTTAAATTGTAAGCAAGGAAACGAAATTTACTCCTGGGTCTGGCCTCTGTTTCATTATAACAATAATCAAAATTGTGAACAATAGAACAAGTTTTCTCGGAAAGTGAATTTCAATCCCCCAAAGGTGCTAACTGGCAAGAATCCTGCACACCTTACGGATTTGTAAGGTGGACAGATAGAGGAGGGGCTTACGAAACTGTAAGGCGCCCCTTTTTTAATACTGTTTGGTTATTATCCGGCGAAATACTGCTGCAGCGGGATGGGGGTAAAGAGCAGCACAAACAGCACCAGCACGACGATGGCGATGACTCTGCGCCTGTCGTCCAGCGGGGTGATCTGGTCGAGCGGTTCGGCGTGCCGCTGTCCGAAGAAATAGACCAGCGCGGCCCACAGCCACCAGCCCTGCCAGGTAAACCCCAGCAGGAACAGCGCGCCGAGTACAAACGGTACCGCGCGGCGGGCTTTGCGGCCGAGGAGCACATACAGGGCATGTCCGCCGTCCAGCTGGCCGACGGGCAGCAGGTTGAGGGCGGTGACCAGCAGCCCGGCCCATCCGGCCCAGGCCAGCGGGTGCATCATCACGTCCATACTGCCAAAGGGCGCCGGGTAGCCGGTGAACAGGTAGCGCAGCCAATAAAGCGCCGGGGAAACCCCGCCGTAGCTCTGCGGAGCGGGGAGCAGTTCGCCATGCACGATGTACTTGGCTGCCAGGTAGAAGATCGAGTTGCCTTCCACCATAAAACCGGTGCCGGTAACGGTCGGCTGCTGGATAACCTCCACCGGGGAAAGCGCCAGCCCGATAAACAGGATCGGGAGGGCCACCACCAGCCCGGCCAGCGGCCCGGCCACGCCAATATCGTGCAGGATGCGGCGGTTTCTCGGCGGTTCTTTTAGCTGGATGAAAGCCCCCAGGGTGCCGAGGATGCTGATCGGCATGGGAATGAAATAGGGCAGGGTGACAGCAGTCTTGTGGTAGCGGGCGGCCAGGTAGTGGCCGAATTCGTGCGCCAGCAGGATCCCCAGCATGCTGAGGGCAAAGGGCAGACCGGTATCCAGGTGTTTGAGCAGGGTCAGGAGGGTTCCCATGGTGTCTGCGGGGACAGGGCCGTCGTAGCTGTACATGGCCCCGGCAAACAGCACGCTGAAGAGGGTCAGCACGAACATGATCAGGTTGACCCACGGGTTGGAGGGCTTGGGGTCGATCACGCCCTCGGTCAGCATGATCAGGTGATGGTCCTGCTCCATGCGGAACAGCGGGGTGATGTTGTAGGGCTTAAGGGCGGCGGCCAGCTGGTCGTAAGCCTCGACAGAATCCTTGCGCAGCATGCCGCGGTAAAAGGCCAGGACGTGGTCTTCGTGTGTGCCTACGGTGACCGATTCGACCTTCATCACCCGCTCGATCTGGGAGGAGATTTGTGCCTGTATTTGTTCAAACTGTTCCATATCTTGCTGTCTCTTTTCATTCCCTGCGAGATGCCTGAAAGTTCAGGCGGGAGTGCATGGGAGTCGAACCCACCGCGGCCCGCAACGCGACCCGCCAACGGTTTTGAAGACCGGGGAGCCCACCGGGACTCATCCACTCCCGTTCGATGTGTATTAGCATACCGCACCCACCCGCCTTTTGCAAGCAGCGAGGCGGGCAAGGGAACGGCGGCTTTGAGGGCTGGAAAAATGATACCTTATAGCTATAGGTTTCCGACGAATTTTCGGATATACTATAAGGGAAATGACATCCCGTCATTCATTTTTCCTAGAGCAGCAGGGAGTGAAGGCTCTGCTGCTCTCTTTTTATGTCTAATGAGGGCACGGATAAACCAAGAACAAGGGGGCGAATTTGGCTGGTTGTGCTTGGAATATTGATTTTTCTATTATTCATCTACGCATTGCAGGGTCTAACTGTGGTCCCTGTGGTCACCCCCATGGACGACTCAACTGGACTATTGGGTTGTCTTTAGTGGAATGACTGTCATGGGTGTTTATTGGATTCGGACTGGGAATCCGAATATTTTTCTGCCTGTGCAGAAAAATGTAATTATTTTGATTATCAGATAGAAAATTAAACGGGTCTTTCGAGTATTCTTGGTGATGTAACGAGAGGGAAAACCTCACTGATGGAATAGAGGCTCGAGGTGCCCCCTACATCCCCGATAAATTGGGCAGTGTGCTGATCGCCTGTTGGGCGAGGATGGCTTCGTAAAATTTGATCTGCTCGTCCAGTTTTTGGTTGAACAGGTGGTGACCGACTTCCGTGCCCATCAGGCGCTTGCCGCGGTAGTCCCGCAGCACTTCCAGGCGGGCGGATAGTTTTTCCGCCAGGGCGTTGAAGTCGTAGATCTCCGGCTGGCAAAACAGCAGGGTACGGTAAGCGCTGAAGCGGTCAATATTGTCGGCGTCGCTGACGATCTCAGCTTCCAGGGTGTTCTCGTGCTCGAAGCCAGCTTCCCCGTCCACGTGCACGGCCACCGCGTAGCAAATTGCCTCCGCGTCTGCCGGGGCGTAGCCCAGTTCCAGCAGGAACGGCCGGGCGATGCGGGCTGCCAGGCGTCCGTGGTCGCGGTAGTTGTCGTCATCGTCAAAGTGGGCCAGGTCGTGCAGCAGGCATCCGACGAGCACATGTTCCAGGTTGGCGTTTTCCGCTTCTGCAAGCTGCTTACCAAAGTTGACCACTCTTAGGGTGTGCTGCCAGCGGTAGTCCGGGTCGATATGCTCGTTTTTGCGCGTTTCAGCCATCTTATACAGGTAGCTGCGCACATATTCTGCTACCTGTGCCACGCGGGTTTCCATCGTCTCCATTTCTCGTCCTTTTTGCGTATTAATTTAAATCAATCTGCCCAATTTACAGCGGCCAGAAGAGCGGCAGCACAAATACGTTCAGCAGCAGGATGAGCAGCACCAGCGGCAGACCGACCTTGATATAGTCGCTGAACTTGTAGCCGCCCGGCCCCATGATGAGGATATTGGAGGGATGCCCGACCGGGCTGAGGAAAGCCGAAGAAGCGGCAACTGCCACCACGATCATGAACGCTTCGGGCGAATACCCCAGGTTGAGCGCCGAGGTCAGCGCTACCGGGGCCATCAGCACGGTGACCACCGGGTTGGGCATGATCTGCGAGGCCAGCACCGTCAGCAGGAAGATGCCGCCGATCAGCACGCTGGAACCGAGGGGCTGCAGCCTGGCGACCATCCCGGTAGCCAGGAATTCCGCCGTCCCGGAGGTTTGCATGGCAATCCCCAGCGGCAGCATCCCGGCGATCAGGAAGACCGCATTCCAGTGGATGGAGCGGTAGGCTTCGTTCATTTTCAGGCTGCCGGTCAGTACCATCAGCGTTCCGCCGACCACGGCGGCGGCGGCGATCGGCAGCCAGCCAAACCCCACGGTGAATACTACGGCCAGCATCAGGGCGGCTGCAATCGGAGCTTTTTTCAGCAGGGGCGGCTGCTGGGCTTCTTCTGTCAGGGGGATAAAGTCTGTGGAGGTCGAAAGCAGGCTCAGGCGTTCGCGCGGGCCAAAGACCAGCAATGCATCGCCAAACCGCAGCGGCATATCCCGCAGGCCAGAGCGGTGCGTCTGCCCGCTGCGCCAGATGGCCAGCACGCTCAGGCCGTACTTATCCCGGAAGTGGGCATCGCGCAGGGTTTTACCCGGCAGGTGCGACTGCGGCGCGATCACTACCTCCAGCAGCCCGACGGTATCCGATTCCATGTCTTCATAGCTGGGGTGCGCCTGGGTGTCTATCTCCAGGCCGTGCAGCGATTCCAGCGTGTCCATCGATTCCGGGCGCACCCGCACCAGCAGCTGGTCGCCTGCCTGGAACTGCTCTTCCCTTTCCGGCATCAGGATCATCTTCCCATCCCGCATGATGCCGAACACGCCCATGCGGTAGGCATCCCCCAGGTGGCTGTCCATGATCGTTTGGCCGATCAGATGGGATTTTTTCGTGATCCTGATGAGTGCCAGGGCTTCTTCCAGATCGTAATTGGCGGCGTCTGCAGGCGTTACGATCAGGTCCCGGTTTTCCAGCAGGGCGGCCTCTTCGGATTTGTGCGCCAGCATTAACAGGGTGTCTTCCGGCTGCAGGATGATCGACTCCAGCCGGTAGTGGATCGGCTTGCCGCCCCGGCACATCGAGAGCACTACGCCGCCATACGCCTGCCGGAAGTGGAGCTGCTCCAGGTTCTTGCCGACCAGGCTGGAACCCGGGATGACTTTGGCTTCCACCAGCACCACCTCCTCGGAGGTGAGGTATCCGGGGGGGATGTGCCTGGACAGGATCTTGAACTGTTTGGCTTTGGTCCAATTCACCAGCCGGTCGGGCCGACCGGTGACAAGCAGCTTATCCCCGGCTTGCAGCACGGTTTCCGGGTTGGGGCCCAGGTTGGAGTGGCCTTTACGCATCACGCTGATCACATTCAGGCCGAGTACCGAGCCGAGGCGGCTCTGCCCCAGGGTGCGTCCGTCCAGCTTGCTTTTCTTTGGGATGGTGATGACAAACAGCCGGTCTTCGATGGCAAAGGCTTCGGTCATCTCGTGGCCGCCTTGGTGAAATTCCTGGGCCATATCCCGTTCAGGGAGCAGTTTTCTCCCTACCAGCAGATAGAGGATGCCGACCAATGTGACCACAATGCCAAACGGGGCAAAGTCGAACAGGGCCAGCGGCGGCAGGTTGTAGTCTGCCAGTACATCGCTCACCAGGATGTTGGCCGGGGTGCCGATGGCGGTGGTCATCCCGCCCAGCAGGGAACTGAACGCCAGCGGGATCAGCATGCGGGAAGGCGGCCGTTTGGTGCGTCGGCAAATATCCAGCACCACGGGCAGCAGCAGGGCCGTCACCCCGACATTGTTCATAAACGCCGATAGCAGCGCTGAGGCCAGCATGAGCACCAGCAGCATGCGCAGTTCGCCCTTGCCGCCCAGGCGCAGCACCTGCCGGCCCATCCAGGCGGCTACCCCGGTGCGGGTGAGGCCCGCACTGAGGATGAAGATTGCCCACACGGTGATGACCGCCGGGCTGCTGAACCCGGAGAGCGCTTCGGTGGGGGTCACCAGCCCGGTGAGCACCAGCGCGGAAAGCGTCAGCATGGCAACCAGGTCGGCGCTGAGCCATTCGGTAATGAACAGCACCACCACCCCGGCCATAATTACGAGGGTGAGCATGATCTCGGTAGTCATCGATTCTGATTATACAATAGGTGTGCGGCGGGTATAGTTAATTTTCAATTATTTTGGCAAGGATTGGTTTTACAGCTAAATTTGTGGAATAATAAAAACATGAAGATCACGATTTCCTCGGTGGGCTCGCGCGGGGACGTGCAGCCGTATGTCGCTTTGGGCAAAGGGCTGGCTGCGGCCGGGCATCAGGTCACGCTGGCGGTGGACCAGCTGTTCCAGCCGTTCGTGGAGGAGCATGGTCTGACCTTCGCCCGGTTGAACGCTGACCCGATCAAAGCGCTGGAAACCGATATCCGCAAGGTGGGGAGCAACCCGTTCAAATTGTTCCGCTGGATGGCCGATATTGTGCGTGAAATGGGGAATACCTATGTTGAATCTTATCTGGAAGCCAACCGTGACACGGAACTGATGCTTTTCTCCAACGTGGCGGCTATGGTGGGGGTGCATGTGGGGGCTGCCCTGGACGTACCGATGATCTCCACTGCGCTGCAGCCGATTGTGCCCACCCAAGCCTACTCGTATTCCGCCGGGATGCACGTGCCCGAGTGGATGCCTTTCCGAGGGATGTTCAACAAGCTGACTTACACCGTCTCCTACCGCTTCCTCTACCGCTTGTTCTTCGAGATGGTCAACCAGGGGCGAGAGGAAGTCCTCGGTCTGCCTTCCCTGCCCTGGCGCATGTATGCCAACCTGGATCTGAGTTATTACCCTATTCTGCACGGATTCAGCCGGCATGTGGTTCCCTTCCCCCCGGACTATAACCAGGATCAGATCTTCACCGGGTACTGGTTCCTGGAGCAGGATGAAGATTATTCGCCACCAGAGACGCTGCGGCGCTTCCTGGCGGAGGAACCTAGACCGGTGTATATCGGTTTTGGCAGCATGGTGGATAAGGAAGCCGAATCGCTCACGGGACTGGTGGTGGAGGCGCTGGCGCTTGCCAACCAGCGGGCGGTCTTGCTGGGCGGTTGGACAGACCTGGGCGGGAGCGGCCTGCCCGAGACGATCCTCAAAGTGGACAGCGTGCCGCACGACTGGCTCTTTCCGCAGGTGGCTGCCACGGTGATCCATGGAGGTGCGGGTACTACGGCCGCCAGCCTGCAGGCAGGTACGCCGACCGTGGTGGTGCCCTTCTTTGCTGACCAGCCCTTCTGGTCGCGCCGGGTGGCCAAGCTGGGGGCCGGGCCTGCACCGGTGCCGCGCCAGAAGCTGACTGCCAAACATCTGGCGGAGGCTATCACCCAGGCGGTGGAGGACGCAGACATCCGGCAGCGGGCTGCCGAGGTGGGCGAAAAGCTGCACGCCGAGGACGGGGTTGCCAATGCCGTTCAGGCTGTGGACGAACTGCTGGCTACCCGGATGGACAGGATGATGCCGGAGGAAAGGCTTAAAACGGGGAAGATGTAGATTCAAGCCAGTGGTTATTGGTCGAAAAAAGGGTTATTTTTCGGATCGATGAAATAGCTGGTAAACCGGCTGGTAAAGCCGGCGCAGGGAATTGAGCGCTTTCCAACCCCGGGAATTGATCATCTCTTCGTATTCTTTTTCCAGTGTCTGGTTCTCCGCAGCCAGGTCGGCCGCGGTTTCTTTCATTTCCTCAAACCAGGGGGTATCCAGATTTTCCAAGGTGTGTTTGTTGATCAGCAGCCGGGCAAACTGGGGGGAGTTGAGCAAATGGTCTACCAGGAAGGCCGACAATTTGAGCAGTTCCTGGGAATCCA
This sequence comes from Chloroflexota bacterium, assembly GCA_003250455.1. Taxonomy (GTDB): domain Bacteria; phylum Chloroflexota; class Anaerolineae; order Anaerolineales; family UBA11579; genus UBA11579. Next base: position 9,457 of record QKGK01000204.1, read on the forward strand.
TCTCTTCCAGGGTGATGGCGGAACCCGGTTGTGGAACGAAAGGCTGCAGAAAAAGCTGGTCTCTCCCCAGGCAGGATTGAGCAAGCTGCGAGTTTGTCTGGGCAAAGCTTTCTGACAATGTTTCGCTCAACTGGCCGGTGATCTGGGAGGCGTGTTCATCCCCCCATCCCTGGCTTTTGGCGTATGAGTGCACCGTTTGAGCGATGTACTGCATTAGGGACAGGTTCTTGCGATTCTTTTTTAGCCCCATCGCATGCACCACGGAGCGAATCAGTTCTGACGTTTTGGCATCCGGGGCGCTGTCTTTCTGAACCAGTTTGAATGCCTCCTGGTTCTCAATGCCCATGGCAGCCAGATACTTCCAGAAAACTTCCCCTTCATCCAGGGGATCTTCCAAAACGTGCATCTGGATATTCTCCTGGCCGAATACCTCGACCCAGGGCTGGAGACGCTGGTGAAAATCCGGGTTGGTGTAGGCACGCAGAATGGCTGCATAGCGGTCGTTGGCAAACTTCTGGCTGACGGCCTGTTCTACAAATACAGGGAAGGGGTCGCTCACCAATCCCAGCATGACGAGTTGAGACCAAAGGGACTCCAGCCATCGTTCCTGTCTCTGTATAAAGAAAAGGATGGTATAGGCATGCCCTTTACCAAGAGCGCTGCGCAGCTTTTTGACCTGATTGGCATTGGCGGCTGCAAGCTCCTCACAGCTGATCGCCACGATTTCTTCAGATGCCTGGTTGATCTCCTCCCGCAGCTGGCGGATCTTCTCATAGTTGGGTTGGAATCTTGGGGTATTCGTCCGCCGCAGTAGCTGAGAGAGAGCAGGTACCCCGCGCTTGAACGACTGCAGGAACAGCACGCCCTGTTCACGCAGGGGAGCGCGGTTGCGCGCCAGAGAGGCCGGAAGGGTGGATGAGCCGATGCCGTTAAGGCCGATGTGCAGGAAGATCTTCTTCGCCATGTTTTTTCCGGTGTCCTTGTTGCTACCTTGCGCTTCTCATAGAACTTTTCCCCGTTCCGGGAAAGATGCGCTGGATGAAGCTGAGTATCTTCCAGCTTTTGGTCGCTTTGACCTGGCGAAGTTGCTCCTTCAGTAATTCGTTTGTACGGGTTAGTTCTTTAAGTTCCTCTGTCAGCTTTTCCAACTAGGGGAGGGAGAAGTCGTCTGGCTGGTGACTCTCTATGACGGAAGAGACAAATTTGCGGTTCTGCACCAGATCGTGAAGGATATATCCCGTCAGCTCCAGCACCTCGGCTGCGGTCAGGTCTGCCAGGTCGTAACTGGTAATGGGGTAGTTGTGGTAAGGTTCCAGGAAGAGCTGGTCGCGGCCGAAATACCTTTGAGCCAGCAGGGCGTTGGAAGCCTCATACTGCCTGGCAAGGTTGTCGTGTATTTCCCGGGTGAGGGTATAGTGTTTCTGCGTGTTCCACCCGTGCGCTTCGGCAAATTCCCTCATGCTGTTGGCGAGGAAGTAACCATTGGAACGCAAATAGGTGAGTTCCTTCCACTTTACCCGTTCATAGAAGAAGCGCAGCACCTCCAGGGTTTTGGCGCTGGGAGATATATTCATCTGCTTCACATCGAAACGGTGCGGGTCTTTCACCCCGACCAAATCCAGGAAGTCCACCAGGATATTCTCTTTAATTTGGCTTTTCTCCAGCACCCGGACGATGACATGGTCCGCACCAAAAACCTTTTCCCAGGGCTGGATCCAGTAATAGAAATCCGGGTTGGAAATACGGATGTAGAAACTCTTGATGGGCTCGTCCGGATAATCTTTCCCCTCTATTACGTCTGCCAGGAAGGTCTCAAAAGGGTCTGTCGTGCGCGCATTTTTAAACAACTGGCTCCAAAGCGACTGCATCCAGAGGTCCTGCCGGCGGATGATGGCCACAATGAAAAACTCGTCGTCCTCCGAAAAGACAGACTTCAACTTTCGGATCTGGGACTCCGGGGCATTGCAAAAGATTTCACTGCTGATAACGGCGGTTTGAGCGGGGGACTGGGCGATCTCTTCGGCCAGATTGACGAGGATGCTTTCCCTTGGCTTTACCAATGGGTCTTTGCTGATCAGGTATCCAATCTCCTGGTGGGCAAACCCGCGGCCGGTCTCCGGATACAGCACACCTTCCTCCAGCAATTCGGAATAATGATGGAAAAAGCCCCGCTGGATGGCAGTCGAGGCAGTCTTTTTAAAGCCGATGTGGATAAAAATTTTCTTGCCCATCAAGTCTCCCGCCCCAAATTTGCTTGTCAGGGGGTGAAATGTTTCCTGGATAGCATCGCCGAAATTGGATGCCGGGTCTCAATTTGTCCCTGATTATACTCGACAAAGAGCGGTTGAATACGGCTATAATGGGGAAGCAGAAATTCAAACGAGACCAGAAGACCAGGAGAAAATCATGCATCACGACGTCAGTGGAGGCTGGAGGGCGCTTGTCCGGCAGGATGAGTCCAAAGGCAAACCAACGGTTGACAGGGCACTACTTAAACGGGTGTACGGCTATGCACGCCCTTACCTGGGCTGGATGGTCCTGGTGCTGTTCATCATCCTGATCACCTCACTGGTACAGCTGGTGCCCCCGCTGCTGTACCGTGACCTGTTCGACAATGTGATCCCCAACAAGAACCTGCAGCGCCTGGTGTGGCTTTCTGTGGGGATGATCGGCATCCCGGTGGCGGCCAGTTTTTTGGACGTAGCTCAGCGCTACTTCAATGCCAAACTGGGCGAAGGGGTGATCCATGACCTGCGGCAGAGGCTTTACGAGCATCTGCAGGAGATGTCTTTGCGCTTTTTCACGCATACGCGGCGCGGCGAGATCATTTCCCGCCTCAACAGCGACGTGGTCGGCGCGCAAAGCGCGGTGACCAGCACGATTCCCAATGCGGTCACCAACACCTTTACCCTGATCAGTACGCTGGTGGTGATGTTTTCGATCGAGTGGCGCCTGACGCTGCTCTCGGTGGTGGTGCTGCCCTTGTTCCTGCTGCCCGCCCGGCGGATTGCCAGCGTGCTGCGGGATGTGCGCCGCGAAGCGATGGAATACAACGCCGATATGTCCAGCATCATCTCCGAGACCCTGACGATCAATGGGGCGCTGCTGGTCAAGACCTTTGGTCGCCAGAAATTCGAGAAAGAGCGCTTCCAGTCGATCAACCAGAAGGTGCGCGATATCGGCATCCGCCGCGCCCTGATCGGGCGCTGGTTCTCCCTGGGATTGGGGATCGCCGCCACCATCGGCACCGGCCTGGTCTACGGGGTGGGCGGCTACTTCGCCATCCTGGACAAGATCAGCCTGGGGACGATTGTGGCCTTTGTCTCCTACCTCATCCGGCTGTATATGCCCATCTCCGCCCTCAGCAACATCCAGGTGGAGTTTGCCACCTCGATGGTCAGCTTTGAGCGCGTGTTTGAATACCTGGATCTGCCGGTGGAGATCGCTGACCCGCCCAACGCGGTGGTGCTGAAGGATGTTGCCGGGCGGATCCGCTTTGAAGGCGTATCCTTCGATTATATGGAAGCCAACCAGCGGCTGGGGATCAACATCCGCACGACTACCGTGGAGAATGGGGACAAGGAGAGCGAAACCCCGGCATTCATCCCGACCCGGCGCTATGCGCTTAAAGATCTGAGCTTCGAGATCGAGCCAGGCGAATTGGTAGCGCTGGTAGGCCCCAGTGGGGCGGGGAAAACCACGCTCACCTATATGCTGCCGCGCCTCTATGATCCCACCGAGGGCAGTATTTATCTGGATGATCACAACCTGCAGGAGGTTACGCAAAGTTCGCTGGCCGCCCAGTTGGGAATGGTCACCCAGGAGACCTACCTGTTCCACGATACCATCCGCCGCAACCTGACCTACGCCCACATGGACGCCAGCGAAGACGCCCTGGTCGCCGCGGCCAAAGCGGCCAACATCTACGAATTTATCCAAAAGCTGCCCAACGGGTTCGATACCGTAGTGGGAGAGCGCGGCTATCGCCTGAGCGGCGGCGAGAAGCAGCGCCTGGCAATCGCCCGCGTGGTGCTCAAAGACCCGCGCGTACTGATCCTGGATGAGGCCACTTCCCACCTGGATTCGGCCAATGAAGCGCTCATCCAGCAGGCCCTGGAACCGCTGATGCGCGGCCGCACCAGCCTGGTGATCGCTCACCGGCTTTCCACCATCCTGGCGGCGGACAAGATCCTGGTGATGCAGGAAGGCCGGCTGGTCGAGCAGGGCACCCACGCCGATCTGCTGGCTGCCGGCGGGCTGTATGCCGATCTGTACGAGACCCAGTTTGCCCCGCGGGTTTGATATGTACCCCGATAGGAAATTAGCGAAAGGACCAAGATGAAATTCATTCGAAATCTCTTAACTTCCGTGATCATGATTTCTGCCGCTGCCCTGCTGGGGAACTGGATCGGCGGGCAGATGCGCTATCTGGTGACGGGTAAAAAAGTGCAATCCCTGAGCTTCGTGCATACCACCGCTGCTCACGGCACGGTACGTAATATCCCCGTAGCGACCAAGTTCTTCCCGGCGCTGCTGATTGGCTTGCTGGGCGAGCCGCACACCTTGCTGGCTTTCCTGGGCGGAGTATGGACGGGCGGTCTGGTGCCGGATGCCTGGGAAGCTGCCTGGCTGGAACGCGTGCTGGAACCGGCTTTGTTCGGCTCTGCAAAGGACCGGCAAGCCAGCAAATAAAAACGTCCCTGGTCGCGGGTTTCTACAAGCTTTTAGAGAGACAATTAGCCCCTAAGTTTTGATTTGGAGATAAGTTGTAATGAATTGGGGGAAAAACCGTATTAAACAATACTAGTACGCAGGTACTATACAGTTATTGCTTCAAAAATAAGGTTTGAACATTGAAATTGAACGCAGCCTTGGTGGTATGGGCAAGGCCGCATACGCCATTTTTCCTTCACAATTTGGCGTGTTGGTTTGAGGATGGAGAAAATCGGTGGGGATGTCGATTTTCTCCTTCTCAATAACAATCAAATACCTGTGTAATTTGGGAAGTGATGATAAATTAAGCGGCGCAGATTTTCCTGTGCCGCTTTTGCATTTGTGTGAAGTAGCGTTTTAGGAGGTCGGTCTTTTTCCATCCGGATCGCTCAAATTAGAGATTGTTTACTGCGCTTTGGTACATCGCTATAATATTTTTAATACGAGATGTGTGCCAGTGATCGAGGTGTACGATGGACGATCTGTTGAAGGATGAGTTTGATGCGATCATTGTGGGTACGGGGCCTGGAGGGGGAAGTGTTGCATATCAACTGGGCAAGCTTGGGTGGAAGCTGCTGATTCTGGAAAAAGGCAAAGGGGAAGAGGTAAAAGGCACTCCCGCTCAGCTGATCTCCATGGCGCTTGTCCCGGGAAAGAGCCTGCATTTTACGGAACAGATGCTTGGGCTGATCCATGGTATCGCCGTAGGGGGCAGTTCGCTGATCTATTATGCCAACGCATTTGAGCCACCCTATGAAATGTTCGATACCTATGCTATTGATCTGCGCCCGGATGTGGCAGAGGTAAAGGAAGAACTGCCGGTTGCGCCGCTTTCAGAAGATCTGCTTGGCCCGGCGGCC
>QKGK01000375.1 GCA_003250455.1 Chloroflexota bacterium
CCCACCTTGACGACCATCGCCGCTGCTGAAGTTGCCAGCGGAAAGATCGGTTTTTTAAGCGCCAGCAGCAGGGGACGGTTCCAATACAGGATGTTGGCCGTCCCAAACCCCACCAGCAGGATCAGTGCAGTAGGCGTAGCCGGGGCAAATGCTTCACCGTAGGCCCAGGGGATCACCCACCAGCCTGCCGCTGCCAGCACAACGCCGACTGCCAGCGTCCAGGCAGCCGCGATCATCGATGTCTTTTTCAGTAATTCCTTCACCCTGGCCCACTCCCGTTTGGCTACCTCGGTGGTGATCTCCAGGAAGGTCGGCTCGATGAACGGGTTGATCGGCAGCAGAATCATGGCAATCAGCTTCATGGCGGTATTGTAATAGCCTGCCGCCAGCGGAGAGAGGAAATAGGTGATCCATAACTCTTCGCTGTCCTGGGCGATCAGCTTGATCGTAGCGCTGAAGTTGCTGGCAAAGGCAAACTGCCAGAAATCGCGCCCGCTGATCGAAGCGTCCCAGGGAGCGCGCATCCAGCCAGCACCCAGCTCGCGGCGGGCATACAGGAAGGAAAAGACCAGCAAAGCAATGCCATTGAACGCCTTGGCTGCCAGGTACGCCCCGACAATCTCTACCAGCCCGCCGCCAGTGAAGTAAGCCACCAGCACCAGCACAAAAGAAAGCACATTTTGCGAGAGGTTGAGGATTGCCAGCAGGTCAAAGCGGTTGAAGACCTGTAACGCCGCCGTGGACGTCTGGGTGGTGAGGTTGGCAAAGGCAGAAAAGCCAAAATAAATGAACAGCGGGGTCAGGGCAGGCTGGCGCACCAGGTAAGTAGCCACCAGCGGCGCGAACATCACCAGCACGACAAATTTGAGCACCGCGGTCAGCGACTCAATGATCAGTGCAGAACGCAGCACCGCTGCAGCTTTATCCTTGCTGCCCTGTTTGACGAACTGCCCCACATAGGTAACGACCAGCTCCCCCATGCGAAACGAGAAAAATTGGCTCAGATTGGAGGTGAATTTGGTGATATTGGCAACAATCCCCACCCCGACCACACCGATCAGGCGGGCGATCAAAATACTCTGCACGGCGCTGATCACCATGCTGATGGTATTGCTGCTGAACAGGTAGCCAGTATTCAGCAGAATCCGGTTGAACGCCCCTTCTTTGCGGAAATAGGCAACCACGCGGCGGACCAGGTTCATAACCCTACATCAAGGTCCTTGGCCCAATCCATATTTTCCTGATACCAGGCAACCAGGCGGGAGACCCCTTCCTGGAGGGAGATTTGCGGCATCCACCCAAGCAGCTCATGTGCTTTTTCTGTATCTGCCTGGTTGGCAAGCATATCTGCCTTGGGAAAGGGATGGTGGACAACCTCGGCCTGCTTGCCGGTGATCTCTTCCAGCATGCGGATCAGCTCCAGCATGGTGATCGATTCGTGTCCGCCCAGGTTGACGATCTCATATCCCAGCGGACGCAGCGCCTGGATAGTGCCGCGGGCGATATCGTCCACATAGGTAAACCCGCGGGACTGTAAGCCATCCCCGTTGAGGTGCAGTGGAGTACCTTCCAGCAGCCACTTGGCAAATCGGAACATGACCATATCCGGCCGGCCAGCGGGGCCATACACAGTAAAATAGCGCACCACGGTCACGTCGATCCCGTGCAGGAAGTGATAGGCATGCGCCATCGACTCGGCCCCTTTCTTCGAGGCGGCATAAGGCTGGAGGGGGAGGCTGCTGCCGGCCGTCTCCGGTGTGGGCAGCGGGGCGTTCTGCCCGTAAATGCTGGAAGTGGATGCCAGGATAAACTTGGGGATCCCGGCCCTCCGGCAAAGCTCCAGCAGGTTGAGCGTCCCGGTCATATTGGTATCCACATACAGCCAGGGATCGCGCACAGAATCGCGTACACCGGCGCGGGCGGCCAGATTGATGACCGCCGACGCACCGTTCACTTTTTCCATCAGGCCCAGGGTGGCCTCCTTATCCGAGATGTCCTGCTGAAGGAATTCAAAGCCGGGCAGGCCTTGCAGCCGCGCCAGCCGGTATTCCTTCATACGCACATCATAGGCATGGTTCATATTGTCCACGCCGATCACTTCATGCCCATCGGCAAGCAGTAACTCGGCAACCTTATTGGCAATGAACCCGGCCACCCCGGTAACCAGATATTTTGACATTAGAGAATTTCCACCCGTTCCGGGTCGTAGTCCATCTTCCCGACCGCGTTCCGTGTATCCATAATTAAGTTTGCCTGCTCCAAAATGGCAGAGTAGTCGTAGCTGCTGTGGTTGGTAACGATCACCACGCAGTCCACATCGGCCACGGTGGCCATCAGGTCGTCCACGCTGTCCATCGCCCAGCCTTCGTGTGCGATATGGGGAATGTACGGGTCGTGGTAGCTGACGACGGCTTTCTTCTCCCGCAGCAGGCCGATCACGTCCAGCGCAGGAGATTCGCGCAGGTCGTCAATGTCGGGCTTATAGGCCGCACCCAGCACCAGCACTTTAGCGCCGTTCAGGGGCTTGCCCAGACGGTCGTTGAGCGCATCCTGTGTGCGGCTGACCACGTAGCGGGGCATATTGGTGTTGATCTCGGAAGCCAGTTCGATAAAGCGAGCGGTGTAATTGAGTGCTTTCAGCTTCCAGGAGAGGTACAGCGGGTCGATCGGAATGCAGTGCCCGCCCAGGCCAGGGCCGGGGGTGAACTTCATAAAGCCAAACGGTTTGGTGGCCGCGGCGTCGATCACTTCCCACACATCCACGCCCAGCCGTTCGCACATGATCGCCATCTCGTTGACCAGGCCAATATTGACCATGCGGAAGGTGTTTTCCAGCAGTTTGGCCATCTCGGCCACCTCTGCAGACGAGACATGCACCACATTGGTCAACGCCTGCCCGTACCACAGCGCACAGATATCGCCGCAGGCTTTGGTCACGCCGCCCAACACTTTGGGCATATTGGCAGTCGTCCAGTCTTCCCTCCCGGGGTCCACCCGTTCCGGGGAAAAAGCCAGGAAGAGGTTCTTTCCGGCCTCCAGGTCGGTGCCATCAGTCAGCTCTTCCAGCAGCAGCTCGCGGGTGGTGCCGGGGTAGGTGGTGGATTCCAGCACAATCGCCATCCCGGGATGCAGGTATTTCTTGATATCCGCTGTGGCATTCAGGATGAAAGACAGATCGGGGTCCCCCGTTTTGCGCAGCGGGGTCGGCACACAAATGCTCACCCCGTCCGCCTCGGCTATGGCCGCAAAATCGGTGGTGGCCTTCAGCTTTCCGGCATCCACCAGGCGTTCTACAGTTTCGGTAGATACGTCCCCAATATAGCTTTTCTTGGCATTCAATGACTTGATCTTGCGTTCATCGGGGTCGATCCCGATGACCTCGAAACCGGCCTCGGCAAACACAACTGCCAGGGGCAAGCCAACATAGCCCATCCCCAAAACAGCGATCTTTGCGCTGCGGTCTTCAAACTTTTGCTGTAGTTCTTTTTCAACGATGTTCATCAATTCTCCAGTTAGAACAGGCTCAGCTGTTCAGGTTTAGAGTCGTCCGAATCTTCTTCGGGCAATTCCACGTATTCGGGCGCATCGCCCGCTTTTTCGATCCATTCGGGCAGCTTCTGAAAATCTGCCTCTACAACCGGCCGCAGGGAAGGCTGATGCAGAGCCGCTGCGGGGTGGTAAAACGGCACCACCAGCCGCCCGCGCACCCGGACGGCCTGCCCGTGCGCCTGGCTGATCTTGGCATTCGGTAAAAACTTCTGCATCGAGAAGCGCCCCAGGGTCACGATCACCCTCGGGTTGATCGCCTGGATCTGTCGTTCCAGGTAACCATCGCAAGCCTCCAGTTCGTCGGTCTGCGGATCGCGGTTGCCGGGCGGGCGACATTTTACCACGTTTGTGATAAAAACTTGCTCCCGTTCCAGCCCGATACTCTGCAGCAGTTCATCCAAAAACCGGCCCGCAGCGCCCACAAACGGCAAGCCCTGTTCGTTCTCGTGGAACCCGGGACCTTCCCCAATGAACATGATCTCGGCATCCACCGCTCCCACGCC
>QKGK01000404.1 GCA_003250455.1 Chloroflexota bacterium
GCACAACCCCCATGTTCCCGGCCACCGGCTCGATGATCACTGCGGCAATCTCACCATCAAACTGCTGAAAAAGAGCGGCTACCGAATCCAGATCATTGTAGCGCGCCACCAATGTGTCCTGGGTGGTGGCGGGCGGCACACCGGGCGAATCGGGCAGTCCCAGCGTAGCCACGCCCGACCCCGCCTGGACCAGAAGCAGGTCGGCGTGCCCGTGGTAGCAGCCTTCAAATTTAATGATCTTGTTCCTTTGGGTATAGGCGCGCGCCAGGCGCAGGGCAGTCATGGTGGCTTCGGTGCCGGAGTTTACGAAACGCATCATTTCGATGTTCGGCATCATCGCCTGCACCCGCAGGGCCAATTCTATTTCCAGCGGGCTTGGTGCGCCATAGGATGTCCCCAAAGCAGCGGCCTGCTGCACCGCCGCTACAACTTCAGGATGGGCATGCCCTAAAATCAGAGGCCCCCAGGAGAGCACATAATCAATAAAGGCATTTTCATCTACATCATAGATGTGTGAGCCTGCCCCCCTAGAAATAAACAGGGGCTGCCCGCCAACGGCACGGAACGCCCGCACCGGAGAATCCACGCCTCCGGGGAGAATCTGTTGAGCCTGGCGGAAATATTCGATGGACCGCTCTAATTTCATTGTCTGCTCCTAAATTCCGTTCAGCTTTCCTCTGCCAGCCAGCGTGCGGCGTCCAATGCGTGGTAGGTGAGGATCAAATCTGCACCAGCGCGCTTGATGGCGGTCAGCGTTTCGAGCACAACTCTGCGCTCATCAACCCAGCCTTTTTCAGCAGCCGCCTTGACCATGGCATATTCCCCGCTGACATTGTACGCCGCCAGGGGCATTTCCGGAAATTCTGCATGCACTTTATGGATCACGTCCAGGTATGCCAGTGCTGGCTTGACCATCAGCATATCCGCGCCTTCGGCTATATCCAAAGCCGCCTCCCGGATAGCCTCACGCACATTGGCCGGGTCCATTTGGTGCGAGGCGCGGTCACCGAATTTCGGCGCGCCTTCTGCTGCATCCCGGAAGGGACCATAAAATCCTGAAGCATATTTGACCGCATAGGAAAGGATGGGAAGGTTTTCATAGCCGGCTGAATCCAAACCCTGGCGGATATACGCCACCATGCCATCTACCATCCCGGAAGGGGCGACTATATCCGCCCCAGCCCGGGCATGCGAGAGCGCCACCTTTGCAAGGATCTCCAGCGTAGGCTCGTTGAGCAAATAGCCTTCCGGAAGCTCGGGACGGTAAAATTCACCCGCATTCAAAATACCGCAGTGCCCGTGGTCGGTGTACTCGCAAAGGCACACATCCGTGATGATCACCAGGTGCGGGAATTCCGCTTTGATCGCCTTGATCGCTTGCTGGACAATCCCATCCGGGGCGAAATTCTCCTCGCCAATCGGGTCTTTCTCCGCAGGCAGGCCGAACAGGATCAGCGCCGGGATGCCCAACCGGGCCGCTTTCTCCGCCTCCCGCACCGACTCCCCGACCGACAATTGTGCAATTCCCGGCATGGATGCAATTGGTGTACGTCCTGCTCCATGCCGGACGAACAGCGGGTAGATGAAATCCTGCGCATTAAGCTGCGTTTCCTGCATCATTGCCCGCAAAGCTGGGGACTGACGCAAGCGGCGCATGCGGACAGCAGGGTAGGCATTGAATTTCTTCTGCTCATTTTCGCTGTTCATACGCACCAACCTCTCCTTCAATGTTCACTATTTATCCGGCTTCACATCCGTCAGGATTTCAGCCGCACCCAGGCTGAGCGCCTCTTGAGCAAGGCGCTGTCCCAATGCAACCGGGTCGGTCCCCTCACCCGAGACGTCGATCACTTCTTTGCCATCCTGGGAGATCACCCGGGCAGACAGCCTGATCGATGCTTCATCCTCTTCCTGGAGATTGGCGTATGCGCCGATCGGCAGGCTGCACCCTCCACCCAACTTGAGCAGGAACTGCCGTTCGGCTGTTACGGCTGCCCTGGTGGGGGCATGGTCAATAGCCGCCAAAAGAGCCAGGGTTTCTTCATCATCGGCACGACACTGGACAGCCAGGGCTCCCTGTCCCGGTGCAGGCAGCATCATTTCCAACGGCAGGCGCTGGCTGATATGTGCATTCAGTCCCAGACGTTCCAGTCCGGCAGCAGCCAAAATAATGGCCTCATACTGCCCGTCCATCACTTTGGACAAACGGGTATCGACATTGCCGCGCAGGGGAATCACATTCAGATCGGGACGCCGCGCTAAAACCTGGGCAGCACGCCGCAAGCTGGATGTCCCCAGGGTAGATCCTTCCGGTAAGGTTTCTAGTTGGTATCCGCGGGGAGAAACCAATACATCGTCTGCCGCCCCTCTCAAAGGGACTGCGCCAATTATCAATCCTGGTGGGTTTTCCACAGGCAAATCTTTCAGCGAATGGACCGCCGCCTGGACCCTCCCGCTCAACAGTTCGTGTTCCAATTCGGCCGTAAAGAGACCCTTGCCGCCAATCTTGGGCAGGGGCGTATCGAGGATTTTATCCCCCGTGGTGGTGATAATCTGGATTTGGCAGGAAAGTTCCGGGAAATGCGATGTTAAAGCCTCTACAACCCATTGCGTTTGCCAACGGGCCAATTTGGAGGGACGAGTCGCAAAGGTGATCTGCATAAGAAATCAAGGAGTGTATTGATCAAAGATTCAGTTAGTTAATCTTATCACAAAAAGGGGTCTTGAGATGCCCCCAGGTCCAAAGCAGGGAACCCCTAAAGCGCTGCTTACTCCCAGCGTAATAATTCGTAAAGCTCCCCCACGTTTTCAAAGACAAGGTCCGGCTGGATCAGCGAGCTGGCAAGGTCTTCCCGCCTGGTTTCCCCGCTGAGTACCAGGGCGGTTTGCAGCCCGGCCCTCCCCAGGGCGATGTCGGTATACAGCCGGTCGCCGACCATCAGGATCTGAGCCGGGGCAAAACCAGTCTTCTCGGTGATCGCTTCCACGATGGGTGCGTAAGGCTTCCCCACGATCACGTCCGGCTGACGGCCGGTGGAAGCCTCCACAAAGGCGATCATCGCCCCGATGTCGGGGATGAAACCGCCCTCCACCGGGCAGTTGATATCCGGGTGAGTGGCGATGTACGGCTTTCCTGCCCGCACAAATCCGCACAGCAGGCGCAGCTTTTCATAGGTCAGGGTGGTGTCAAATCCCAGCACGGCATAATCGGGGTCTTCTTGGACGAGTGAGAAACCAAAGCGGGCAAATTCCGCTTCCAGGGAGGGTGTGCCGACGACATACAGCCTTGCTCCGGGCTGCCGCTTTTGGATGTATCGCGCCGTGGCCTCCCCGGAAGTAAAAATGCGTTCTGCTTCCACCGAAAGACCCATGCGGGCCAATTTATCCACATAATCCAGTTTGGAACGGGAGGAATTGTTGGTCAGAAAATAATGGGGGATGTCTTTCTCAAGTAAAAATGCCACCAATTCGAGAGCGCCGGGCAGCAGGCGGTTCTCCAGGAAGATAGTGCCGTCCATATCAAAAAGAAAGCACGCCACCTGCTGCAGAATTTCCTGTTCAGATTGGTTCACAGGCAACCTTTCGCTCTCAAGTTCCCCTACATGCAAAAACGATCACGCCTCGATCTTCTCCAGGTCCACTTCCGCCAGGTTGAGGAAATCCAGCGCGTTTTCGTCCACCCGGTAATCGTTGGCGAACACGATGCGAGCGACCCCGGCGTTGATCAGCGTTTTGGTGCAGTTGATACAAGGGAAATGGGTTACGTAGCAGGTAGCGCCCTTGGTGGAGACACCGTGAAGGGCCGCCTGGATGATCGCATTGGTCTCCGCATGGATGGTGCGCACGCAGTGCCCGTCCACCAGCAGGTGGCCATGGGTGTCACAGTGCGGCTGCCCGCTGGGAGAGCCGTTGAATCCGGTCGTCAGGATGCGCTTATCCCGCACCAGCACAGCCCCCACATGCGCCCGGTCGCAGGTGCTGCGTTCCGCCACAGCCATGGCAATTTTAATGAAGTATTGATCCCAGGTTGGACGCATCGTTCACCTCTAGACTCTGCAAATTTTATCATGCAGCTCATCCGCCTGAACTGGCAGATTCCTCAATCGTCCTGTATATGTCATCCGTCTTGGCAACGGAGATAAAATCGTTCTGGTGCAGCCCCTTGATCTTGTGCGTCCACCAGGTAACGGTCACCTTGCGCCATTCCACCACGATCACCGGATGGTGGTCCTCCTGATCGGCCATTTCCGCCACCTGGTGGGCAAAGACCGCTCCCTGCAAATAATCTTTGAATTTGAAAACTCGCTGAAGCTGAGGGATATCATCTGAAACCATCACTGCCCAATCCGGCACCTGGGGCATCAGCGCCGCTATTTCTTCCCCGGTGAGGGTTGGTACGCCGCCACGGCAGGGCACACATCTCATTTCAGTCAGTTTCATTTTCTGCTCCTTTCCTGCTACCGTTAATTATTTTGAATATAACACACATCCCCGCGCAAAACAGATAACAGACGCCTTCCAAACCTTGCCACCTCCTCAAACAGGTAACTTCTCCCTCGAACTTGCCTTTGTCAGCCCGTATCTGCGGTAAAATAATACTAATCACACCAATATTCCCCAGCAAACAGCCGGTTGGCGTATCATCAGGAGACCGAATTGAAAGAAAAAGACCTCATTCTCGCCTATCTACAGGCCCATAACAACCACGATGTAGACCTGGCGCTCAGCTACATGTCTCCGGATATCCGTTTCGGGATGGCCGGCATCTGGGTCAAAGAAGGAATCGAAGACCTGCGTGACCTGGAAGCCTGGGACGCGGTGATGAACAGTCAGCTGCGTTTTGACAATCTAAAATCCCGCAGCGGCCGGCTGGAATGCACCGGGCAGGAGACCAACGACTGGTACCAGCTGGCGGGCATTCCCGCTATCACATATGACAATATCAAGTTCGAGTTCGAGAACGGCCTCATCCGGCATATCCGCGCCAACATGGCTCACAAAAGCGAGCGCATGATCGATACCGCGGTCAACAATGTGATCCGCTGGGCGCTCGACACTCACCCGGACGAAGTAGGTGACATCATCCCGCGGGGAAACTTTATCCACGGGCATGAGCAAGCCGTTCGCTGGAAAGCCCTGCTGGCCGACTGGCTGAAGCACCGCCCGCCCGCGGAAGAGGAATAAAGTCTAGCTACACAAAAGTTCACCACATATTATGGTGAACTTTTTATTTTGTTTGCCGTCCTGTTCGCGGAGTAATTATCTAAACTGTAAATTTACGGCAATTTCACCACCGGTCATTCCCGCAAGGGTATGGCGGGAATCCATACCCAGATATTGTTGTGGACTCCCGCCTGCGCGGGAGTGACACAAATAGATTCATTACATTGTTACTAAATCCAAAGTACACATAGAGATAACTGAGAAAAAATCTGGATTACAATAAAAGCATGAAAGACAAAACCTACGACCTGGCTTTCCTGCGCAGCGGATACGAAGAACTGGAAAGCTATCTGCTCTCAGACGAATTGTTCTGGCCGTTGACCGGCCATCCATCCGGGCAGCCCGTCCCCTTTTTCAAGCTCACCCTGGGAAACCTGCTTCTTTCCATGCAGCGGCTCTCGGCATATGACCTCGGTGGTGATCTATCTCCACAAGAGCGCGCTGAATTCACCAAACTTCAAGCCTCCGTGGAGGCCACGCAGCAGAAATGGCAGGTTGCATGGCAAAAGAAAGCCTCACAGGAGTTTCTCTCCCGCTTCAACCAATGGGTGCATGTGCTCAACGACCTGAAAACCGCCCCCTTCAACAACGCCCCTTACTACGCCAACGAAGTGCGCATCCGGGTGCTGCTGGAGCTGCTGGCGCCTTATACCGCAGACCACCAGGGCTACAATCTGATCCCGCTGGACGCGGTGCTGAAAAATTTGTTGAAGCCTGCCCCTTTCCTGTGGGGAGAAGCGCTGGCCCCCGGCTTCCCGGAAAAAACCTATTGGTTTCTCTACGGAGAAATAAAACAATAAGAAATTTGGATTTCTTCGGATTTCCCGTATTTCCCCCGGTGACTGCGGTAGACTGCCAAAAGCGCTCTCAGCGCGACCTGAGCTCTTATTCCTTATCTGACTGACGTTCCAACTTGTCCTGCAAACGCGCCCGCCGGTGCTCGAAGGACGCCTTCCACTGGATCTTTTCCACGAACGGCGTACCCGGCATAATCAGGATCGCCAAAGCGGCCTGTGTTACCTGCAGGTTAGTCGGGCGAGAGGAAATTACAAAATTAACGTTTGTTGACTATAATATTTAGTTCCGCGATAATTAATCTAATTTAATCACCAGTTGGGGGACTCGTCAAAAAAACCGTATATCAACTGGATTATCAATTTCATAGATAACAGGAGGTAAGGATGTTT